>JAUWMO010000059.1 GCA_030613125.1 Bacteroidota bacterium
ATTGACATTACATTCCAAATACATCCCGGGCATTATCAGAGGTAATTCTTGATACAGTCTCCATATCAGTTGAAAATAATTCAGACAATTTTTGTGCAATATATATTAAAAAGCTGCTTTCATTTCTCTTACCACGCTTTGGAGTTGGTGCAAGATAAGGGGCATCTGTTTCCAATACAATATTTTCCAGGCCAATTTTTCTCACAACTTCATCAAGTCCTGAATTTTTAAATGTTACAATGCCGTTAATACCTATTTTAAAACCCATATTTATTGCCTTAATGGCTTCAGTAACAGTTCCCGTAAAACTATGAAAGATACCTGATATATTATTTGTTGAGAACTCGTCTAAAACTGAAAATATTTCATTTATAGAATCTCTGGAATGAATAATTACCGGAAGTTTATGGTCAAGTGCAAGCCCGATTTGATATCGAAAGGCAATTGTTTGTTCAATTTTATATGTTCTATCCCAGTAAAGATCGATTCCCACCTCGCCTATCCCCCAGAATCTTTCTTTTGCAAGCCGGCTTTCCACAAGTTTTAGCTCTTCTTCATAATTCTCTTTAACCGATGTGGGATGTAACCCTATCAAAGGGAAAAAAATATTTGGGTTCCAATTTACAAGTTCCAGTAATGGCACAATGGATGAGGAGTCGATATTTGGCAGAAAGATCTTTCTGATATTATTTTCTGTGGCTCTTTTAATAACAGCTTCCCTGTCGTTATCAAAATCCGGCAGATAAAGATGAGTATGAGTGTCTATCAGGTCCATGTTCAATGTATGTAAGGCAAAGTCAAAAGAATACCTGCACACTGAAGGCAGGGTTTCAGAGTCTAAGTGTCCAAAGCTCTAAGAGTATGTGAGTCCAGGGGTAAATCCATAAATCCAACGGGGTGAACCCCGACACGGTCATTCCCTGTTAAATATTGCTACGCATTTCACAGGGTAAACTTCCCTGCGGGGCAGGCAGGGTAAACGTCGCATTTCACGGGGTAAACCATTGTATGACCCTATGGAATAAATTGACCTTTCGACCTTTTGGACATTTTGACTTTTTGACACTTATTCATTTAGTCACTCCATTTGATCAAAAAGGCTTTATACAATTCCCTGGGCAAGCATTGAATCGGCAACTTTTACGAAACCGCCAATATTAGCCCCTTTTACATAATTGATAAAACCATCATCCTCAGTCCCATACTTCAAGCATGTTTTGTGAATTTCTATCATAATGTTATGAAGTCTTTCATCCACCTCTTCTCTTGTCCAGCGTAATCTAAGTGAGTTCTGGCTCATTTCAAGTCCGGATACAGCTACTCCACCTGCATTTGCAGCTTTCCCCAGGCCATAAAGAATTTTATTTTTAAGGTAAACTTCAATTGCACCAGGTGTTGAAGGCATATTTGCTCCTTCTGCAACAACGAAACATCCATTTTTAACAAGGGTTTCAGCTTTTTCTTCATTCACCTCATTCTCTGTAGCACAGGGTAAAGCGACATCACATTTGATACCCCATGGCTTTTCTCCTGCGTAATATTCAACACCATACTTTTCTGCATATTCTTCAATCCTGCCTCTTCTAACGTTTTTAAGCTCCATCACATAAGCAAGCTTTTCGGCGTCAATACCATTCGGATCATAAATAAATCCTGAGGAATCTGATAAAGCTACTACTTTGGCACCCAGGTCATTAGCTTTTTCAGTTGCAAATTGTGCAACATTTCCAGAGCCCGAAATAGTTACAACTTTGCCTTTCATTGAATCACCTCGGGTTTTTAACATTTCTTCAGCAAAATAAACCGTTCCGTAACCAGTTGCTTCAGGCCGGATCAAACTTCCACCCCAATCAACTCCCTTCCCCGTTAATACACCTGTAAATTCATTTCTCAGTCGCTTGTACTGACCAAAAAGAAAGCCTATTTCGCGACCGCCAACTCCTATATCACCTGCCGGAATATCTGTGTTGGCCCCTACATGACGGGATAACTCAGTCATAAAGCTCTGGCAGAATTTCATTACTTCATTGTCTGATTTTCCTTTTGGATCAAAATCAGACCCGCCTTTTCCACCACCCATAGAAAGTGTGGTCAGACTATTTTTATATACTTGTTCAAATGCAAGGAACTTAAGTATACCCAGGTTTACAGTAGGATGAAAACGTAATCCTCCTTTATAAGGACCTATAGCACTGCTCATTTCAATCCGATATCCCTTGTTTATCTGTACTTCACCTTTGTCATCAATCCAGGGAACCCTGAAGAGTATAACTCTTTCAGGTTCAGTCATCCTTTCCAGGATTTTGGCATGCTTGTATCTGGGATTTTCTTCAATAAAAGGAATCAATGACTCGGCTACTTCCATTACGGCCTGATGAAACTCAGCTTCACCAGGATTTTTGGCTTTTACCTGAGCCATGAATTGTTCAACTCTTGGATCCATTTTTAATAGTATTATAGTTCAACAAAATAATTTTACGATTGAAACAAACATATATAAATTGTTAAAATCTCCAAATAATAATTGTCTTTTAAAAATTCAATCATTAATACCGCAATGGATTGTCATGCAGTATGTTATTCATATTTTTTGCAAAACAGGCCTTTGACAAACATAACTGTTTAGTAACATATTCCTTATCTATGAACAAAAAAAATCAGAAGTTGATTTTGTATACTCTTCCAGGCAAGCATTTAACAATGCCTTTAAATTCAAGATTTAAAAGTACTGAAGATATTTTACTAACAGGGCTATTGGCCATTATGGAGATCTGGTCAATTGTCAGGTCACCACTTTCTTTAAGAATATTGGAAACGGTTGTTTCATCTTCATCAAGCTCATGAAACAATTCAGTTTGTATTACCTCTTTATTCTTTTTATCAGCATTCCACCCCATGATATACTCAAGATTGCTTACTCCTTCAATAAGAGCTGCTTTGTTGGTAAGAATAAGCCAGTTGCAACCTTTTGACCAGGTATCACTTACCCTTCCGGGAAAAGCAAAGACATCACGGTTATAGGAGTTAGCAATATCTGCTGTTATCAACGCCCCTCCTTTTTTCCCTGATTCAATCACAACTGTGGCATCAGCCAGTCCTGCAATGATCCTGTTTCTTTTAACAAAATTTGGTTTTTCAGGTAATTCATAACTTAGAAATTCCGTTAGCAGGGAACCATGTTCAACAATTTCTTTGGCAATTGAACGATGAACTGGTGGATAAATTGTTGAAAGACCATGGCCAAGGACAGTAATTGTATCCAAATTATTTTTCAGTGCAGCTTTATGTGCAGCAATATCAATCCCATATGCCAGACCGCTGACAACAATAAGGTCAGGATGATTTTCACTAAGCTCTGCGACAAATTTATTACAGGTATCCCTTCCTCTCTGTGTGGCATTCCTGGTGCCAACAATACTGACAATTTTAGGTTTATTCAGATCACAATTCCCTTTTTGAAATAACATCACTGGTGCATCATTGCAATGCCTGAGTCTCTCAGGATAGTCTTTATCAAGGTAAAAAAAGGTAGTTAAATTATAGTTTTCAATAAATTTTATTTCCTTTTCAGCTTTTTCCAGGACACTCTTGTCTGTAATTTTCGTAGATAAATGTGAACCGATATCAGGAATTTTTTCCAGCCTTTTTCTTGATTCGGTAAATACACCTTCCGGGCTCCCGCAATATGCAATAAGTTTTTTGGCAGTTATTGGACCAATACCCGGGATTAAACTTATTCCGATCTTATATATGAGGCTGTTATCTTTAATCACAGGGTTTAAATTCCAAATGCATCAAATAACTCCCTGATCAAGCATGGAATTGGCAACTTTCAGAAAACCTGCAACATTGGCACCTTTCACATAATCGACAAACCCATCTCCGGTTTTTCCGTATTCCACACATGAGTGATGTATCTCCTGCATGATCATATGCAATCTGTCATCAACTTCTTTCCGTGCCCAGCTTAATTTAAGTGAATTTTGTGACATTTCTAATCCCGATGTAGTAACTCCGCCGGCATTCGCAGCTTTTCCGGGTGCAAAAAGGATCTTATTTTTATGGAAAATCTCAATAGCTTCCGGTGTTGAGGGCATATTGGCGCCTTCACTAACGCAAAAACACCCATTGTCAATAAGTGTTTGTGCATCCTTACCATCAAGTTCATTTTGTGTGGCACATGGCATGGCAATATCAACTTTTACTTCCCAGGGTCTTTTCCCGGCATGAAACTCAACATTTGGAAAACGTTCAGCATACGGAGCTACAATATCATCATTAGTGGTTCTGAGTTCAAGCATATAATCAATTTTTTCTCCTGAAACCCCCTTTGGATCATAGACATAACCATCGGGTCCTGAAAGAGTAACAACCTTACCCCCCAAATCATTCACTTTTTGAACAGCTCCCCAGGCGACATTTCCAAATCCTGAAACGGAGACAATCTTTCCTTTAAAACTTTCTTCTTTTGTAGCAAGCATCTCTTTAGCAAAATAAACATTTCCAAATCCGGTAGCTTCAGGGCGAATGAGGCTTCCACCCCAATTCCTTCCTTTACCAGTAAGAACACCGGTATGCTCCTTTGCCAGTTTTTTATACATTCCAAAAAGATAACCTATCTCACGGCCACCAACACCGATATCTCCTGCAGGGACATCTGTTTCAGGGCCAATTATACTCCACAATTCAAGCATGAATGATTGACAAAATCTCATGATCTCGGAATTAGATTTTCCTTTGGGGTCAAAATCACTTCCACCTTTACCTCCTCCCATTGGTAACGTAGTCAGACTGTTTTTGAAGATCTGTTCAAAACCCAGAAACTTCAGAATACTAAGCGTAACACTTGGGTGAAATCGTAACCCGCCTTTGTACGGTCCTAACGAATTATTGAATTGTATCCGGTAACCTAAATTAACATGAGTATTACCTTCATCATCCAACCAGGGGACTTTGAATGTTAATATCCGGTCAGGTTCCACAATTCTTTCAAGGATACCTGCAGATTCAAACTGGGGATTCTCATTGTAAACATCTTCGATCGACTCAAGGACTTCCCTGACAGCCTGAAGGTATTCCTGTTCACCAGGATGTTTTCTCTCCAACCCGATCATAAAATTATTTATATTCATTTGCTAAGATTTAATATTTATAGATTAATTGAATTATTCAGATTAGGCTACAAAAATATGTATGTTTAGTGAAAAAATATAATGACTTAACTCATGATAAATTTATGTTAAGAAGCATAATCTATTGTATGACTTTTGCAGAACTACCTTAGACAACTAACTTGATGTCAGCCTTTTAAAAAGCGTGATTGTCCGTTCTCTCTGCCTGGGTTTTAACCCACTCAAATAGATAGGAGGGTATTTTGCAATACCCTTCTTTATTTTCCTGTAAATTACAACACTCTCCCTGAGATTAAAAAATGACCTGTTAACTTCAAATTTGCTAAATTCCTTAATGGGAAATTCAATCGATTTTCTGGCACCAGGCAGAAATCCCATTGTGTAATACTTTATGACCAGTTTTTGGTCCTCATCTGAAATATAAATAAACTGATATTTCAGGATCCAGGGAAAAAGGACCAGGTACAAATAAATTGCTGACAGTAAAATTGTAACATGAATCCTGCCTATTCCAAAAACAGGTTCTTCGAGAAGGGTAGTCATGTATAGAAAAATTAGACAAATAGCCAGCACTATTGTGCTAATCAGGTTTCTTAACCAGATTTTTAAAGCAGTATTTGTATTTTCAACAACCATGGTGGATTATTATTCTTTTAATGATTTTTATTCATTTACTGATACTACATAAGAATTCAATCCAAACTTAAGAAATTCCCAACAAGGAATCAAAAGATAATGGCTATCCTTAGGAAGAGTATCTTATATTTTTAAAAAATTCTTTTAATAATGAACTGCTCTCTTCTTCAAGAATGCCTGATTTAACTTTGGTTACAGCGTGAAGAACTGAAGGTTGGACCGTTCTATAACCTCTTTTGGGATCAAAAGCGGCATAAACCAATCGTCCTAATTGACACCAGTTCATTGCTCCTGCACACATAACACACGGCTCAAGGCTTACATACAATGTGCAATCATTAAGGTACTTCCCTGAAATATAATTTTCTGCTGAAGTAATTGCCAGCATTTCAGCATGAGCTGTAGCATCATTCAATGTATCGGTAAGATTATGAGCCCGCGCAATAATTTTCTCTGAGGCTACAACTACAGCACCAACAGGTACTTCATCTTTCTTAAAAGCTATTGTTGCCTCTTTTAACGCTTCTTTCATAAAATATTCATCCGTGAACATTTGCTTTTTCATTCCTCTAAGATAGTCAGATTTAAGGAATTTCTTAATTTTGCTGCTTTCATCTAATAGTGTAAATATGTACAGAACACATACCTGCGGCGAATTAAATATTCATGATGTGAACACAATTGTTACTCTCAGTGGCTGGGTACAACGGTCCCGGGACCTGGGGGGTATGACTTTTCTTGATCTTAGGGACAGATATGGCATAACACAACTGGTATTTAACATGGAAACAGATCCTGAACTATGTAAAAAAGCACGAAAATTAGGGAGAGAATATGTTGTGCAGGCAATCGGGACTGTAACCGAAAGAAGTAATAAGAATAAAAATATTCCAACCGGTGAGATTGAAATTGTAGTTGATAATCTGACTGTTTTAAACCCGGCAGAAGTACCTCCATTTACTATTGAAACGAACACAGATGGTGGAGATGAATTACGAATGAAATTCAGATATCTTGACTTAAGAAGAGATCCTCTTAAGAAGAATCTGCTTTTAAGGCACAAATTGGCACAGGAAGTACGGAGCTATCTTAATTCAATGAATTTTATTGAGATTGAAACACCATATCTTATTAAATCCACTCCTGAAGGGGCCCGGGATTTTGTAGTACCATCAAGGATGAACCAGGGACAATTTTATGCTCTCCCCCAATCACCGCAAACATTTAAACAGCTTTTAATGATCTCTGGTTACGACCGGTATTATCAGCTTGCAAGATGTTTTCGTGATGAAGACCTGAGAGCAGACCGCCAACCTGAATTCACACAAATTGATTGTGAAATGTCATTCGTAGTACAAGATGATGTTTTGAATACTTTTGAAGGCCTGGTAAAATACCTTTTTTTAAAATTAAAAGGATTAGACCTCCGGGATACTTTTCCAAGGATTCCATATGATGAAGCTATAAGGGATTATGGAACTGATAAACCCGACCTGAGATTTGAAATGAAAATAAAGGAAATTACCAGTTTAGCCAAAAATCAAGGTTTCAGGATATTTGATCAGGCAGAATATATTGGTGGCATATGTGCTTCATCATGTGCTGACTATTCAAGAAAACAACTCGACAAACTGACTTCTTTTGTTACGCAACCACAAATTGGAGCAAAAGGGTTGGTTTTTGTTAAGTTTAATGAAGATGGCAGCGTAAAATCTTCAGTTGATAAATTCTTCGATTCTGAAGCTTTGAACAAATGGAAAGAAGTTTTTCAGGCAAAAGCCGGAGATCTGTTACTAATCCTTGCAGGAGACTCTACTGCAACATTGACTGCCCTGGCAGAATTAAGGCTGGAAATGGCCAATCAGATGGGACTAAGAGATAACAAGCTATTTGTCCCATTATGGGTAGTTGATTTTCCTTTATTGGAATGGAATGATGAATCAGGAAGATATCATGCAAAACACCATCCGTTCACATCACCAAAGAGTGAAGATCTTAGATTTCTTGAATCTGATCCATCCAAAGTACATGCAGATGCCTACGACCTTGTTATAAATGGGGTGGAAATTGGCGGAGGATCAATCAGGATCCATGATAAGCAAATGCAACAAAAAATGTTCCGGCATCTTGGTTTCACAGATGAACTTGCTGAAACCCAATTCGGATTTTTAATGAATGCATTTAAATATGGCGCTCCACCGCATGGTGGAATTGCACTTGGTTTTGACAGGCTTGCTGCTTTGTTTGGAGGTTCTGAATCAATTCGTGATTTTATAGCTTTTCCAAAAAATAACTCCGGCAGGGATATAATGATCGAAAGTCCGTCTATCATCTCTAATAACCAGCTTAATGAATTAAATCTTAAGGTTCGTCAATAATTGTTTAAAACTTCTGGAAAAATTTAATATTATCGTAACATAGAAGTAAAAATAAACATATTAGTTTTGCGATTTTAAAATTTCATTGACGGATCAGTCATGGTAAATATAAACAGAAGACAGAACGAAATCATAATATCATTTCAGGGCACTAACCGGTTTAATTGTTTTATTGCCGATGAACTGGAAAAACACCTTCCGGTTTTTATTAAAATCAAGGTCTGTATTATAACTATCGATTTTCAGGAAATAGACTTTATTGACACTTCCGGATTTAAATTCCTGATAAAGCTTGCAGTAGAATCAAGAGAACATGATTTTACATACAAGTTATGTAACTTATCAGAGGAGGTCAGGGAGTTGATCAACAGGGTAGATATGTCAGAAATTGTTCTGGATGAAACTTTGGTAGAAGCCTTACCCATTCAGCAATAACCACAATATTTGCAACCATAAGGTGCAATTATCTTCTTCTCTCATTCATAAAATAATTTCAACCGGCCTTTAATGTGCAACATAGCGTACATTTTAACTTTTCACATCTAACTATATATGTGGCATTAACAGTAATTTAAATACGTATTTTAATACGTATTACTTTTTTTCTAACAATAAATCCGGGATTAAGCGTTGTCAATCAAGTTTAATAATTCAGATTTCTCTTTTGAAAAGTCTAAATAGGGTTGTTGCGCTTTAAGAACCTGAATATCCTTAAGAATTTTTTCGGTAAATTTCCTGTATGCATCAGACCGGACATCAAATGGTTTGTGATGTACAGCCTGTAAAATCTTTTCAACTTCCGGAATCATATCCAATGTTTTATTATCAAGCAATGACCTGCTGAATTTATCCCAGATATAGTTCACAGCCACCGGATTAAGATGAATCATATCTTCTGCATAAAACCGGTAATCCCTTAAGTCATCCATCATAATTTCATATGAGGGAAAGTATTCAACATTTGTAAACATACTTACAAGTTGGTGTACAGCAACCAGTAATACTGCTTTGCTTAGCTGGTTTCCGGTGGCACCATCTTTCCAGTGCCTGATCGGACTGATTGTAAATAAAACCTTTACTTCGGGTTTTCGTTTAAAAAGTAACTTTAAAAAGGAAGCATATTCATCAATTATCTCTTCCTTACTTAAAAGTCTTCGGTCAAAATGTGTGGCCGGGAGTTTGTGGCAATTTGAAACCACCTGCCCATCTTTTTTCCATTCAAAGATCCTTGCTGTACCAAAAGTGATGAACAGAAAATCAGTCTCTCTCAAAAATTCAGATGAATCTTTGATCTTCTTATTTATTTTCTCAAGATAAACATCTTTATCAGAATGAGAAAAGCCGGTATAAAAAGAGAAGCTAAACCATTTATCATTATAAAAATGCAGGTCGGTCTCTGAAAATTTCTTTTTTTTAAAAAGGATCTTCAGGCTATTTAAAACTGATAATGGGTTGTAAACCACTCCAAAAGGATTAACATCTGTCTTAAACTTCAGCTCCTGCATTCGGCCACCAATGTGATTTGTAAAGCAGGAACCAATAAACATAGATCTGGATTTATAGGATATCTTCCAGGGAAATTCAGGGACAACTATTTTAGTTCTGAAACTGTCCGAATTTTGCATTTTTTATTTTACAATTTGTTTTTTGAAATTACATTCGGGAATCACTTCATCTGTTTGTTCTGATTACGATTATTCAACACTGAAGTGATCCATCCCATAAGAAATTTAAAAACTTCTTCTTTCTCCGGTTCATTATGGATTTCATGGTATAATCCGTCCCAGATTTTAAGTGTATACTTATTTGGATTTGCTTCATAAAATTCCCTGGTTCCTTCAGGATCTGTAATATTATCATCACTGCCGTGCATCAACAAAAGCGGAATGTCAGGTTTTGAGGAATTATTCAATGCTTTTTCCCCTGCATCGTGCAAAGATATTGCCATTTTAAAAGATATTTTATTATGTACCATGGGATCACTTAAATATCTGTCAACCACGTCTTTATCTCTTGAAATACTATCGGGACCAACATTGGAACTAGATTTAATAATCATGTGTGGAAAGGTTTTTGACATAAGCCTCACTACTAACAATAACAACTTTGGAGGTTCATCTTTTAATTTAAGCCATGAAGAAGTGGCTATTACACCATTGATCTGAGGCTGCCTGTCAATTGTGTAATTCAAAACCAGATTGCCGCCCATGCTGTTGCCGTAAAGAAAAACCGGTGTATCAGGGAAAAATGTTCTTGCTTTTTCAAGCAACAAATCAATATCTTTCATGAAAGCCTCATATGAAGGGATATCTCCCCGTTTCCCCTCAGATCTTCCATTACCGCGCAGATCAAAAGAGATGAACGCAATAGCTTTGTTGATAAATCTTTCTGCCCAAGGTGCGTATCTTGAAGAATGCTCTCCTATCCCATGTACCAGGCAAACTACCCCCAAAGGTTTGCTTTCCGGCACCCAAAATTGCATGAACAGTTCAAGGCCGTCATAACTCTTAATAAATAGTTGTTTATGTTTCATCCGTTTATTATTTAAATATTACTTATAAAGTTTATGCAACTGCATAGAAGAACTTTCAGGCAAAGTAATAAAACCTTAACTTTGTAATTATCCTTTTTCGAAGAATATTTTATTAAATGTAGAGAAATGCAGCAAGTAATACAAATCAGCACTCCTGTCCAGAACGGTTTGTTTGATGTTACCGGTGAAGTTCAGGAAATAGTTGGAAAAAGCGGGATTAGCGAAGGAATGGTTAATGTATATGTTAGGGGGGCAACAGCAGCCATGATGATCCAGGAAAACTGGGACCAATCGGTACAGAATGATGTAATAAACCTGCTCAGAAAACTTATTCCTGCCGGAGTTTGGGAACATGACAGCCAGGATGATAATGGTGATGCACATTTAAAAGCCGGACTTGTTGGACCCAGTGAAACCATTCCTATAATGAACGGACAATTGGGATTGTCGACATGGCAGAATATTTTTCTTTGTGAATTTGACGGACCAAGAAACAGGCGGGAGATTGTGGTTACACTTTACGATTCATCAAGATAAAACAGGGTATGGTGAGAGTGCAATAGTTATTTGATTTTCATTAACCCCCTCCGTCCTCCTTTGTCGGACACCTCCCCCGAGGGAGGACATAAATCATCAAATATTTTACTTTCGGTTAACAATAATAACATGAGGGCGTAGCCTGGGTACATATAGCGAAGGTGCAGCCTGAACAAATTACGATCGCACAGCGATTTAATGACACGACCAGAGGGAGTAAACTTAGCGAAGTCTGCCCGAACCTGCCCGAATAAGTCAGGCGGATAATTTAGGCGGGCTATCTCATGAGCGTTAGAGAATATCCCTAATCAATAAACCTGATATTCCTCATCAATCCCTTGTAACCTGACCTTTTCAGGGCAGAATTTTTGAATAGTTTTCTAAAGTCTTCCTCCCCAAGTTGATACCAATCATCCCTTGTCATCTCAAGAAACTTCTTTTCCGGTTCAAATTCTTCTATTTGATGTGGTTTAACTTTACGGTTCCAGGGGCAAACATCCTGGCATATGTCGCAACCAAAAGCGCGGTTTTGAAATTGCCCTTTAAATTGCCCGGGAATCTCCTCTTTTAACTCAACTGTTAAATATGAAATACATTTACTTGCATCCACTACACAGGGTTGAACAATAGCCCCTGTAGGACAGGCATCTATACATTCTGTGCAGGTGCCGCAATAATCTTTTTTTGATGGCTCGTCATATTCCAGTTCCAAATCAACCATAAGTTCTCCCAGAAAAACAAATGATCCGTGTTTTTTTGAGATCAGCATGGAATTTTTTCCAATCCACCCCAGTCCGGCCCTGGCGGCCCAGACCCTCTCAAGTACCGGGGCTGAATCAACAAAGGCCCTGCCATTTACCTCTCCGATCTCTTCGCGAATAAAATCGAAAAGCTTGTTTAGTTTTCTTTTAACAACCAAATGATAATCTTCTCCGTATGCATATTTTGATATTACCGGGGCGTTTGGATTTTTTTGTTCTTCAGCCGGGAAATAATTGAGAATTACGGAGATAACTGACTTTGCTCCCGGCACGAGTGTTTGTGGATCAATCCTCTTTGAGAAATGCCTTGTCATGTACTTCATTTCTCCAAACATGTGAGAGTTCAGCCAGTTTCTAAGGCGGGATGCATCTTCATCCAAAAAGGCAGCCTTTGCAATGCCGCAGGCGTCAAACCCAAGCTGTAAGGCTTCGGTTTTGATTATTTGGGAGAATTTAGTTTTCTGTGGCATAAATACAGAATCTGTTAAATCAAGAATCTGGTTTATTTTATCATATGTAATATCTGCTGTAGCCTTTATAGCAAGTAGCATAAAAAGCAGCCATGATCTCCTGTCTCCCCTCTGGGATACTCCTTCAAGTCTATAGTAATACTCCTCTTTATTTTCAATTATATATTTACTTAAAAATATTACAATTTTAATGTTTGTACAAATTCTGACCTTAATATATTATTCCATGATGTGGGCAAACATCATATTTGGCTTTTTTACAGGCCTGCTCTGATTTTAGCATTAAATCAGTAAGACTATGATTTTAAAAGTCGAAGACGCATTAAAATCATTAAGACTAACTTTTTTGCAAAAGATTATCAAGCGGGCTTCTTACATTAAATTTACTCCTGTTAAGAACATGGGTATAGATCATCGTTGTTTTTACATTTTTATGTCCGAGCAATTCCTGTACTGTTCTGATATCATATCCGTCTTCAAGCAAATGAGTGGCAAAGCTATGCCGGAAAGTGTTGCATCCTGCATTTTTGGTTATTTCAGCTGTTACTA
>JAUWMO010000363.1 GCA_030613125.1 Bacteroidota bacterium
TATATGCAAGAACCAGTTCCCCGGTACATCATAAAACTGCTTCGGATTTTTTCAGAAAGCTTTATGATAAAGGAAAGTTCGTAGAAAAAACTGCTGAACAATATTTTGATGAAGAGGCAGGCCAGTTCCTTGCCGACCGTTATATTACAGGTACATGTCCGCATTGTGGAAATGAAAGTGCTTACGGCGACCAGTGTGAGAGATGTGGTACATCTTTAAGCCCTACTGAGCTTATCCAACCCAAATCAACCTTAAGTGGTAATAAACCTGTTTTGAAAGAGACAAAACATTGGTATTTACCACTTGATCAATATGAACCCTTTCTGAAAAAATGGATTCTTGAAGACCATAAGGAATGGAAGACCAACGTTTATGGGCAGTGTAAATCGTGGCTGGATTCCGGACTGCAACCCAGGGCTGTGAGTCGTGATCTTAATTGGGGGGTTCCTGTTCCGATTGAAGGAGCCAAGGGGAAAGTGTTATATGTATGGTTTGATGCACCCATAGGATATATCTCTGCAACTAAGGAGTTAACTGATGAATGGGAGAAATACTGGAAAAATGAAGAAACAAAAATGGTCCATTTCATAGGGAAGGATAACATTGTATTTCATTGTATTATTTTTCCTTCAATGTTGAAAGCGGAAGGAAGTTATATTCTCCCCGACAATGTTCCGGCCAATGAATTTCTTAACCTTGAAGGTGATAAAATTTCAACATCAAGAAACTGGGCAGTGTGGTTACACGAATATCTTGAAGAATTCAAGGGAAAAGAGGATATATTGAGGTATGCCCTTTGTGCAAATGCACCTGAAACAAAAGATAATGATTTTACCTGGAAGGATTTTCAAACCCGGAACAACAATGAACTGGTAGCTGTTCTGGGTAATTTTGTAAACCGTGCAATTGTGCTGACTCATAAATATTTCAACGGTAAAGTACCTAAACCTGGCATTTTAAGTGATTATGACAGAAAAACCCTGAAAAAAATTCCGGCAATCAAAGCCAAAGTGGAATTCAGCCTTGAAAACTACAGGTTCAGAGAAGCCCTTCTGGAATCTATGAATCTTGCAAGGCTTGGTAATAAATACCTTGCTGATACTGAACCCTGGATTGCCATAAAGAGTGATGAAGAAAGTGTTAAAACCATTATGAACATCTCTCTTCAGATCGTGGCTAATCTATCAGTTATTCTGGCCCCTTTCCTGCCATTCACTGCAAGGAAGTTATCTGAGTTTCTGAATTTTAATAATTCCAACTGGGAATTCATTGGGAAAAACAACCTTATGAAGCCGGGACACATGATCAACAAAGCATCACATTTGTTTCAGAAAATAGAAGATGAAGCTATTGAAAAACAGATATCTAAATTAATAGCCACAAAACAGCAGGAAGAAAAAGGAATAACCCTGGCTCCAAAAAAAGAAAATATTTCTTTTGAGGCCTTTTCTGGCATGGATATCCGCACGGGGACTATACTTGAAGCCGAAAAAGTACCCAAAACAAAAAAGCTAATGAAACTGTTGATTGATACCGGTATTGATACAAGAATTGTGGTATCAGGAATTGCAGAATATTTTAATGCTGATGAAATTATAGGAAAACAAGTTTCTGTTCTAGTGAATCTACAACCAAGAAAATTAAAAGGGATAGAGTCACAGGGCATGATCCTGATGGCAGAGAACCCTGATGGGAAACTTGTGTTTATTACTCCTGAGGAGAAAGTTCGTAATGGTTCTGAGATTAAATAAAAAAACCTGCCAGGAATTGACAGGATTGTTTTTTTACTTTAGCAGAAATTTTATTTTTTCAAAATCCAGTAATTTTCTCCGGAGTGGGTTTTTTCAAATTCATTCAATTCGCGGGTAGCTTCAGAGAAATTTGAAAATCCGCTAATACCAACCCTGTGAAAACCATTTCCGGCTTCAAGGATTTCACTGGAATAACCTTCGTTTAAAAGAGATTCTGACAGACGTGAAGCATTATCAAAATTTTTGAAGCTACCGGTTATAATGTAATATTTACTTCCTGTTAAAATTACCGGTTGAGTTTTAAAAGGAACACTCTCAGTTATTTCTGACTTATCTTCAATAACTTCAGGTTCAGTAACCTTATTATCTTCTGTTAAATCTTGTTCCGGTTCATATTCAATTATTTCATTTTTTATTTCCGGAGTTTGTTCATCGGTAACCAGTAAAGTCTGATTTTCTTCGTGTAGACCGGAAACAGGAGGTGTTTCACTGATCTCGGTATTCTTAAAAGGGATAAAAGAAAATGAATCGGCATTAAGGTTTAACAGGTTTGTCTTCAAAGGTATCAACACCAATGCTGCTATAACAGGAATAGCAATTAAGGTCCGCCTCAGGATCTTTTTATTTCTTGAGCTCTTAACAATATCTCTCCCTCTGAATTTTGTTTGTATTTTCTTCCTGACATCGTATTCTTCAAGCTCCGCAAACTCAAAAGTAGACAAACCAAAAGAATCGATCAGGTAATTTTTTGATCTGTCCGGTTCAAACTGAAGAAGTTGGTCTCTGTCAATATAAAAAGTGCCAAGCTCTTCAAGTGATACTTTCTTCCCCTTTTCAAGCTTTTTCTTTATCTCTTTTACAAAATTCTCAACATTTCTTTTTGCATCGGGATATCCCAATCCGTTCGAAAGTGAAACGGCACTGATAAGCAAACCGTCATTATGTGTCAGCTTACTGTTAAATCCTATACTTTTTGACGGGGGTGAAAAAATATTCCTGTCATAGTCTACACTGGCAGGTTTGTAATTAGCAACAAAACCTCCAAACTCCGGAATGATCACACAGTCGTGCCGGTATAATAAATCCTTTATATTCTCAGTGATGTTCAAATCAAAATTTAATTTAATATATACAAAAATACAAAATCGGGTTTACAATACAGCTGATAATAATAAAAAAAATCATTAAAAGGCTTTTCAAAATTATCTACGTTATCATTATACTAAAGTTTCAAATAGTAATAAAATTATAATGGTCTGTGATTTATTCGTTAATTTCGTAAAATTTACTTGCCACAAAATACATGGAAGAAAT
>JAUWMO010000357.1 GCA_030613125.1 Bacteroidota bacterium
GGGTCTTCAGCCCGGCTTACTTCTAAGCGATGTGGAGCTCTACAAGATCACAAAAGAGGAGAAGTATAAAAAGGATGCTGATAAAAGGGTTAGAAATATATTGAAACTTCAGGTTGACGGGGAAGAAGGATTTTTCTACACTGATGAAGCCAAAAAATCTAATAGCAGGGAAGGCTGCCGCTTTCAAATGCTGGCATTATACGAATTTTATAAGTTATATCCTGAAAGTGAGCTTGCCGGAGACATATTGAATGCTTTTAAGAATTGGGCAGATTATATGATGCAGTATGCTAATGTTTCAAATTTCGGTCTTATCGGAGGAGAGGCAGAAGACGGCACCCTGAGAAATTATGTTTTCGATTATTCAAACAGGAAGATTGGAGCGGTTGCCTGGGGATTAGCCACAGCAGCTATCATGTTAAATGAACCTGTGTATCTGGAGGCAGCCGAGCATCACATACAATGGCTTGTCGGGTTTAACCCGGCTGATATTTCTATGATGGCAGGCGTTGGGAAAGGACCGGGTTGTTATCATCACCGTTATGCCTTTATGGAAGGATGCGAAGATGGTGTTGTCCCCGGTGGTATATTAAATGGAATAGTTGGTGGTAAAGGAAAGGCTTTAGACCTGGGTGATTTTACCAAGAATTTTGTTGTTGCAGAAGTTCCCATAGACTACCCTGTAATTGATACCGACGTATGGGGCTTTACTTTTGCCTACCTTAGTAACGAATACTGGACTAGAAATAATTCATGGTTTGTGTTGGGGACCATGCAGATAGAAAATGCAATGAGGAAACTGAAATAAGTTCTTTATACTATACATCAAACAGGATTAATTTGTACATTTTGATTTGTTTCTTTTTGGTAGTTATTGTCCCGTTAGGGACTATATATTTATAGATAATGAAATACACCCATAACAAAGTCCCGTAGGGACGTAATATAAAAAGAACATGGCTAATACATATACACAAATGTATATTCAATTCGTATTTGCAGTCCAAAACAGAGTTTCACTGATTCAAACTACATGGAAAGATGAGCTTTACAAATACATTACTGGAATAATACAAAATAATAAACATAAATTAATTGCAATAAACGGAATGCCTAATCATGTTCATGTCTTCGTGGGTTATAAACCACATCAGTCAATATCAGATTTATTGCAGGATATAAAAGGATCATCTTCCGGCTGGATTAATAAAAAAAGATTTGTTAAAGGTAAATTTAGATGGCAGGAGAGCTATGGAGCTTTTTCTTATTCCCATTCTCATATAGATAGGGTGGTAAAATATATAATAAATCAGGAAAAACATCATAAAAAGAAGACATTCAGAGAGGAATATCTTGAGTTGTTAAACAGATTTAATGTTGATTATGATGAGCGGTATATTTTAAAAGACATTCAATAATATATCATCCCTACGGGACTTGTACTATATTGTGATTATTTTTCCTATAAATATTAAGTCCCTACGGGACTAAAAAATGTAATAATTTATCCTATTTTTAGTCTGATTTTAATTAAAAATAAATTGTAAAATCTGTATTTATGATGAAAACAAAAGCCCATTTTAAATTTTCCAATATACTTGTTCTATGCATCATTTTATTGTCATTGGCAAGTTGTACCCAAAATGAAACAACAATAGAAGTCAATGTGAATCTTTTAAGAGTCCAACGAGGTGATACGGTTAACATCGAAGTGGAATTGAGCAAAACAAATAAAACCGTTCAAGCTGTTATATTAAAACCTACGCTTGGGAGCTTTGAATTGGCGTTGGAGAAAGTCCAGAATAATCCTGGAGTTTATAAAGGCGAAGTGATTTTGAGCGATGATGCCACGGAAGGACTATATGCTATTCATGTATGGACAGGGAACACTGATAATCCGACGGCAGTGGGCAAAGCTTCATTCCTGCTTGGGAAAATGGTAGTCGATTTCACTTTTCCGTCAACCCTTGAGGGAGAGGATTTGGATTTTAATATTTCGCAATATTTGCAGGGTTTTCAGGAGATTGGTGGCAACTTTCTTATTGCACATGGGCTCATTGGAAGGAAAGCATATTTTCCATCTAAAATATGTAAAACTGATGTAACACCTGACTCCTCAAATGATATAGTTGAGGCAATACTACGCCATGGAGACGAAAAAGGTTTTCCTGTTTTGCTATCGGTAAGTTGGGACTTAACCAAAAACTCTCCTTCAAATGAAAGAATGAGTGAGGTCAAGTCAATAATGAAGGAACTATATATTCTTTACCACCATCATCCCTCTCTGGCAGGTTTCTATACATACCTGGAGGGCAGCGGCACATACTTTGCGCCATTCATGCGCGAATTTGCCGATTACGCGAAATCCCTCAACCCCGGACTTTTAACCGGAGGTGCACCTTATGTTGATGATCCGATGCTTGCAGGTTATTTAGGGATAATTGAATCATTGGACATTATCATTTTTCAGGGCATGGTTATGGCAAGCTACCGTCCTGATAACCGGCAGAAATATCCGATACACCGGGTTAAAGATTTTTGTTCACTGGGGGTGGGAGCGAAGTGGCTGCAAAATAAAATTGCCCTGACCCATATGGAGACGTTTGGTTACCTCGAAAACCGGATCTCACCAAATTATTCTACTACCAGCTATGAAAACATATATCCGGAGATATTAAGTGCTGCAACAGTGGCTGGGTCTGATGGCGTCAGTATCTTTACCTATAGCTCGGATATTTATGCTCCATTAAAGAAGTATCCGGAGATAGAGCAAAGTCGCCAGGCTGTATTGGATGGAATGAAGGCCTTTGATCTGATATGGGATAACATTTCAAAAACGCCCAATAAGCTCACTTTTTATTTTCCACATTCTGATTGGGTGATCGAACGTTGGTCACAGAGTTTCCTCCCAGCCCTGGATGCTTTCCGGGTTTTAGGAATTCCGGTTGACATTTTGCCTTATTCACCCCCCTTGAGTGAAGATTATCCCTATTGGCCCAATACCCCTAATGAGGATGTTCTTCCCAGGTTATTAAAAGATGGAAAGGTACTTATTCTTCCAGATGTATCAGGTTTCAAACGAACGGATAGTGATTGGATCAGGGATTTTGTTGAGCAGGGTGGTGTTGTTATTGCTTTCGGTCCGCAAATACCTATGGCAAGAGCAAGTAGTTATGAACGGGAAAAACTGTTTGGTGTTGAGGAAATTGAACCGAAAGAACATTCTTCTATAATTGTTACTG
>JAUWMO010000252.1 GCA_030613125.1 Bacteroidota bacterium
AATTCCCATTTTTTATACAAGTCAGTTCCAGGGGTTGTTAATTCTTTCCACTCTGCATCTGTCATTTCCCCTTGAGTACTTGTTTTCCAGGCAAAAGGAGGATCGTCCTGAGGTCTGCCTGTATGCCACATGAGAGTGACTATATATCCATTTTTGTGCCTTTTAACGGCCTCTTTTACAATTGCATCGGCATTACCTTCTTTGTAGTAATTCCCAAAATCGGTTCCCCACACCAGTGGCGATTTACCAGTCAAATCTTCCACATATTTATGCCATTCATTCATATTTCGGCTGCTATTATGATGGCCCGACATAATTCTCTTCCCACTTATTGAGTAAAGATAATCTAATAGGGCTTTAGCTTCGGGAGATGCGTTTTTGTTTACCGGTTCAAATTTTTGCTGACTCATTATAGGACTCACAAATAGAAATACCAATAAAAAACTGATACTCATAATTTTAATTTTTCTTTTCATATGTAGTAAGTTTAATCTAAAGTCTTGTAATTTAATTAATTGTTTTATGCTAATAGCTAAAGTCTCTGGTACCTGTTACCTCACAAATTATATTATTTTTTAAAGGTGTTCGGTGAGCCCTCATCCTTGGAAACATAGAATCTTTATACATGCTCTTTTGTTTTTGTACCGCTAAATTAAACCAACTTAAGGATGAGGGGTTCATATCAAATCGTATTATATTTTAGATTATGGTATATCTTACCCAATTAATCTACTTGATTTTCGATTTTGAGAGTTGGTTCTCCCTTTAAATAACCTAATGAAACTAAAAATATATCAGTTTCATATAAAGTTTTCCTATAGAATTCTTCTTCAAACTTAAAAAAACCATGCTTCTGATCCTCATAAAGAAACAGATCACAGCGACTCCCCACATCTTCCATTTTATTCTTATACGATAATGCTGTTTCAACAGGAATTAATATATCTGCGGTACCCAAAAAAACTATTGTTGGCGGCGCTCCTTTTCTTATGTTATCTATTGGAGAAATTTCTTTATATCGTTCACCAATTCGGTCATACCCGTATCCTTCCGGTCCATTATCAAATACAGGATTGAAAAGGATTAAAGCATCAGGCCTGGAACTGATGGATAGATCTTCCCCATCTTCCTCCAAACCGATAATATTTCCCGCCGCTGCTGCCAAATGTCCACCTGCCGACCCACCTGCAGCTACAATTTTCCTCTTGTTAATATTTAATTCCTTTGCATTTTCCCTTAAGAACCGGATAGATGATTTTGCATCTTTAACAGCATCAAAGGGTGTTGTTTTATGCTTGTTTTTAACTCTATAATCAACCAGAATGCCAATCATTCCTCTATCTGCAAAATATTTCGCATGAGGTTCAAACTGTTTATAGCTCCCCCACTTCCAACCTCCTCCAAAATAAAAGAGTATTGCAGGATACTTTTTCTTTTTGCTGTAATTAGGAGGATAATAAATATACAGATGCAGATCAACAGTATCAATTTGTTTGTATTTTACTGTTAGTTGATTTTCCTGTTGTCTGTCCTCCCGGATTTCATCTGTTATCTGACCAAAAATATGATTTGAAAAACTGCAAAGGAAAACAGTTATCCACACTATCGTTTTCATACTATTGAAAATATTTCTATAGAGTAGCTGTGATCCAATAGTTTTATTTATAGACTGTAGATTTGAGCTCATCGATAAATTCATCAGTCAACGAATACCCTGAAAAGAAAGCTACCCCATCTGCACCTTCTTCTCTAGCCACTTTTACTTCCTGCACTACTCCTTCCGGTGTATTTTTATTATGTGATGAATTACATGCAATACCTGCATAAACCAAACATTTCCCTTTTGTAGCTTTCACAGCTTTTTTTACTGATCTTCTGAACATATCTACGTTATTTGTATATTGCATGGGACAGATAATATCAACAAGACCTTCTTCTGCCCAAAGTTTCCAATCCTGACCTATTAAAATTTTAGCAGCATCACCATCGGAAAAAACATCAACACCCAAAACAACATCTTTTTCGGACTTATCAAGAATATCCTTGACTTCCCTTACCAGGATAGTTACTTGTTTGGCATTCCAGGTTAACCACTCACACCATATCATGCTTCCGGAATCAAATTTTCCTTCAAATGGAGAATAGCCTGATTCTTTTTTAAATGCTTCACATGTAGCTTTATCATAGCTGAACCCCTGGTTTATCTGAAAACGGATATAATCCAAATGTATGCCATCAATATCATATTTCAGGGCTTCTATTATTTGTCCTTTAATATATTCACGAGCTTCAGGATTTGCTATATTCAATTTTGTATAAATCTCACCTTTTCTACCCCTGATAAGCCATTCTGGGTGCTCTTTAATTTCGCCTTCTAATTTAACTCCCCCTCCTGGCATAAAAATTGGATGGATTTCAATATTTCTTTCGTGGGCTTCTTTTAAAAGAACTTTAAGATAATCCCATTCTCTGTTGTGTTGATCCATCATAGTGTAATAACAAAAAAGGGTATTTATCCCTATTTCAGAATATTTGTCCAAAAGCTCTTTTAGATGTTGGGTTGCTTCTTTTTCATCATCTTCGAACAGACTGCCATGAAACCATACAGCCCTTCCTTCTTTTTGTTGCACCTGTTGTGAAAACAGTGTTTCAGGAATTGTTATAAGTGTTAAAAACAACACTCCTGTTATCAGTGCTAATACTGTTTTTAAGTTTTTTTTCATCTTAATCATAATTCTAAATTTATTAATATTCATAAATACAAATTCTTGCCCACACAGCAGACGGGTATTCCTTCAAATAGCACACGGATTTATAAAAATCTATTTCAATTTTCTCATTGCTTTCTCTACCTGAATAGCCCCCATAATAAATCCGGCATTATTAGGCACCCAATATTCGTTTGTATTATAGCCAAAAGTCCAGCCCCAACCATAGGTGTCAATTATCGGGTAGTCTACCGGAACCTCTGCTATAACCCAGTTTTTAGTGATATCGCCAATTTCAACAATTTCTCCATTTCCGCTTTTAAACCCGTTTAATACACCTCCGGGGACAACACCATCCTCACAACCTTCCATAAAACAATACCGGTGGTGGTAACAACCGGGCCCTTTTCCCACATCAGCCATCATTGAAATATCGGCAGGATTAAACCCGACTATCCATTGAAGCTGGTTCTCGGCAGCTTTCAGGTACTCAAAATCGTTTAATAGAATAGCCGCTGTTGCCAAACCCCAGGCATTTACTCCCGCATACCTGTTTCGGAAATTACTTCCAAATAGATTTCTCAAACTACCGTCTTCTGTTTCTCCTCCAATCACTCCGAAATTTGAAACACCGGTAAACCGAATAGAATAATCAGCCCAGCGTTGGAAAGCATCTTTAATTTCTGAATTTAATTCACTTCCCGGATACAACTTCAGAAATTCATACATTGATATAAGATGGTAATCACATATTACATATTTCGATGATGTTCTCTCTTTATCCCGATAAAAGAACCCTTCATCACCCTGAATATTCAATATGTTTTTTACCCTTTCCTGAGCATCTTTTTCATACTTGCTGTCTTTAGTAAACTTGTATAATTCTACATCATTAAGAAGTAATCCTGCCTGAAGATGTAAATATGAATTAAGGGTTTTTTCATCAAGTTCTAAATTAAACTCAATTTCATGAACCTCTTTGGCAATCGAGATGCATTTTTCACTCAGTTCTTTATCATAGGGAAATATCTGCCTGCCTGCCATTGCCAGAGAAGAACCGATCAATCCTAAACCGGGAGCTTTGTAATAGGGATATTCATCTTCCAGTATCTCCGCTTCATTAGGAATTCTTGGTGGTTCATTCTCAGGCGCACCCAGCCATTCAACCACATTTTCATGGTTAGCCGTGAAGCCCGGGTAAAAATGTTCATTCCAGAAGGTTTTACAAAAATATTCCGCTTCCCAGGCAGCCTCATCTACGAATTCTGGAACCCCGGAACTATTTCCGAGTTCATCTCCAAACTCGTCCTGAAGCGCTGAAAGGGCTAATACACCCCGTGCTCCTGCACCGACCCACTTGCCATAATCTCCGGCATCGTGCCAGCCTCCTGTGACGTCAACCTTTGTGCCATCCAATTTTATTACGGCATCCTCTGTATGACATTCTTTGTGAAAACCCGGCACTTCGGTCCCACAACGCTGGTAATTAAACCATCTGGAAGCTTTAACAGCAAGATCAAAATAAAGGTTCTTTCGTATGTGGAAAACATAAGAATCAGTAACTTCATTGGTCTCATTTACTTTTACTCTTATAAAATAAAGCCCTTCCTTCGTGAAGTCTGAGAAATCGGCAACATAATTATTCCCGCCCCATATATGATTACCTGTTTCCTCCAGGTTTCCTGAATATACAACAGGCTGCGCATCAGGATGCTGCCGGTTATTTAATGCATCCAACAATTCAAATGTGCCGGTAATCTTTGTGTTATTTGACCAGATAACGGCTTTCTTGGTGCCATCAACGGCATATCCGCCATGTGATATAATAGGCCTGAGGGTTGGCTGGGCGATAATCTGTCCTGACGCTAATGGAGACCAGCTATCGGTCTTTTGCCTGATCCTTCTTATCATTCTGGCCTGCTTGATTTTATCCTCCATAGTAAGATCACCAAGATTCTTTAATTTCCGGGATACAGCATTAAATTCTATATATTGTAAATGTTCTTCAGCTTTCACATTAAAGAACAAACGCTCATTCTTAAACAGATAATCAATATCCCTTTTCTTTTCTGTATCGGGGTCAACTAAAACAGGCATTCCCGCGACAAAAAAATACATCGGGTTAAAGCTCAAAATACAATCGCCCTTTTTAGAACCGGAAACTGAATTGTCCGCCAGGTTGAACGCAATCCTGACCTGCTTATCATTTTGAAAAACGCCGGCAATTATCAGTCCTGATCCGAGGTCTGAATAGGCAGGCAGGTCTTTCCGGAAGGTCCAGTCATCATCAAAAGGATTTTCTATCATCCCTTCTGCAAGAAAATCTTCTTCCGGTACTTGAAATCCTTCATTGCTTTCCCTGTTTTGCGAACAGGAATTGGCTAAAAAAGCAATCATTAAAACAGCGATAGCTGAAATCAGAGTTGTTGTTGGTCTTTTTTTCATTTTAGTCATTTTAGTTTATTTTAGTTCATTTTAGGCATTTAGATCCCGAATAGCTTCTGCCTGCCATAGGCATCCTCCA
>JAUWMO010000198.1 GCA_030613125.1 Bacteroidota bacterium
ACCGGAATGATAGGTGATCCTTCAGGGAAATCACAGGAAAGGAACCTGCTGGATGAAAAAACATTGAGGCACAATCAGGAACGCATTAAAAAACAGCTTTCACATTTTCTTGATTTTGATTCAGGCAACCCTAATGAAGCCATTATGGTAAACAACTATGACTGGATGAAAAATTACAGTTACCTTGATTTCATCCGTGAAATAGGGAAGCATATCACTGTAAATTATATGATGTCGAAAGACTCTGTAAAATCCCGTCTTGGTTCTGATTCCAAATTCGGAATGTCCTATACGGAATTCTCATATCAACTGGTTCAAGGGACTGACTTCCTGCATCTTTACCAGACAATGAATTGCAAAATCCAGATGGGTGGATCAGACCAGTGGGGTAATATTGTAACGGGCACAGAATTGATCCGGCGGAAAACCGGTGGAGAGGCTTATGCTCTTACCTGTCCGTTAATTACTAAGTCGGACGGTTCTAAATTTGGAAAAACTGAAACAGGAAATATATGGCTTGATCCGGAAAAAACTTCGCCATATAAATTTTACCAATTCTGGCTGAATGTTTCAGATAAGGACGCCGAACAATACATTAAGATATTCACAATGCTTTCACAAGAGGAGATAGACACACTGACAGAAGAACATAAACATGCCCCTCATTTGAGAATCTTACAAAAAAAACTTGCAAAAGAGGTGACAATTTTAACTCACGGTGAAGAAGAACTTGAAGCTGCTATCGAAGCATCTACCATTCTTTTTGGGAAAGGAACAACAGAAACTCTGAGAAAAATGAATGAAGTCACTTTTTTATCAGTTTTCGAAGGTGTTCCCAAGTTTAAAGTTGATCCTGGTATATTACCTTCCGGCGTATCAATTATGACTCTTCTAACAGAGAAAACCAATATCTTCGCATCGAAAGGAGAGCTAAAAAGATTAGTAGCTGGTGGCGGACTGAGTCTGAATAAAGAAAAAATTTTGGACCTGGAAATAATTATTAATGACACTTATTTACTTAACGGGCAATACATTCTTGTACAAAAAGGAAAAAAGAACTACTATCTGGTTGTAGTAATAAAATGATTATACTTTTGTCATGATAAATCAGTTAAGTCACTATAATAGTACAATACAAATGAGACTGCTTCTACCTGACTCAAAAAATCAACCCTAACCAAAATTTTACTATGAAAGAAAATCTGAGTAATGGCTTCGATTTCAATTCAACTAATCTGATCCTTTATCTATATTCCAGACGCAAACCCCTGATCCTGGTTTCAACCATTGCATTTGTAATTTCGGTATTGGTTTCTTTGATGATAACCCCTCGTTACAGATCTACAGTTATCATGTTCCCTACCTCTTCAGTTTCTGTATCAGAGGTTTTGGTTTCCACTACAGGAAGCAGCTCAAAATCAGGAATTTTGTCGTATGGAGAGGAAGAAGAAACAGAGCAACTTCTGCAGATACTTAATTCTGATGAGATCAAGGATAAGCTAATATGGAAACATGACCTGTTTAATCATTACCAGATCGATACCTCATCAAAGTACAAGTATACACTCTTATTTGCGAAAATGAAGAAGAATATCACATACCGTAAAACTGAATACATGTCTGTCAGGATTGATGTTCTCGATACCGATCCCCAACTTGCAGCTGATATGGCAAATGATATTTCATCACTGCTTGATTCTACAATAAACAGGATGCAGCAAAAAAGAGCTCTTGAAGCTTACCATATTGTGTCAAAAGAATATAAACAACTTCAGAATGAAATAACCGCTCTTGAAGACTCATTAAGGAATATCGGAAGACTTGGTGTGTATGATGTTGAAGCCCAGTCTCAAGGGCTTAATGAAGCATGGATTGACGCAGTTTCTTCTGGAAATACAGCCCTTACCAGGAAACTTGAAGATCAAATCAGGATTTTGGGTGAATATGGTGGGGACTATCTTTTTCTGAAGGAATTTCTGCAAAACGAAAGTGAACGGTTGAGTCTTTTAAAAGATAAATACACCCGTGCAAAAGTTGATGCTGAACAAAGTATGTCACATTCATTTATTGTTAGCAAAGCCAGGAAAGCCGAAAAGAAAACTTATCCAAAAAGAAGTTATATTGTTTTATTGTCCACTTTCTCAGCTTTTCTTTTTGCACTTTTTATCCTGATCGTCTTTGATACATTTAAACGAAATGCCTGAAGCAGGTTTTTTCCCCACAATAAAACAAGACAGAAAGTCATTTTTTTGGTTATTTGGCTTATCAGCTTTGTTTATAATTGCTAATATTATTTTTATCTCCTTCAGGATTTATGTTTTTAGTATTTTACCTCTTGCTCTGTTATTGATTTTACTTGCCTTTATTTCACTTGAAAAAGTCCTGATTGTAATTGTTTTTTTTACACCACTCTCTATACAATTAAAAGAATTTTATCCAGACCTGGGTATGAACCTGTATCTCCCCACTGAACCACTGTTGTTTCTTGTATTAGTGTTGTTTATAATAAAAATACTGCTTGAGGGAAACTATCCAAAGGAGATATTGAAACACCCTGTAACAATTGCTGTTCTTTTTTATATTATCTGGATATTTATTACTTCAGTAAGCAGTACAATGCCACTGGTCTCTTTTAAGTTTTTACTTACCAGGATCTGGTTTGTTTTCGGATTCTATTTTTTGGGAGTTCTTTTTTTTCGGAACCCGAAGAATTTTTCACACTTTTTCACAGCATATATCTCCGGAATGTTATTGGTCGTGATCTTTGCTTTAATTAATCATGGCCAGGAAGGATTTGTAAATCAACAAGCAGCACATGGGGCCCCGAATCCATTTTTTAGCGATCACACCTCATACGGGGCTGTTTTGGGAATGTTTCTTCCAATAATAATCGGATTAGCATTCAGATCTGATATTTCAAAAATAAACCGTACCGGAGCCTGGGTATTAACGATTATTTTTTTGGGGGCTCTTGTTCTTTCATATTCACGTGCAGCATGGATCAGTGTAATTTTAACATTATTGATTTTTGTTCTGTTAAAACTTAAGGTGAGGTTTAGTATTCTTCTTTTTATCAGCACATTAACATTGCTTTTTATTGTATTCTATTGGTCAGAAATATTGATGAAGCTTGAGGAAAACAGGCAGGATTCTTCCACTGATATGGCCCAGCATGTTCAATCTATTTCAAATATTTCTTCCGATGCTTCAAATCTTGAGAGGATAAACCGTTGGAAATCAGCCATACGAATGTTCAGGGAAAAGCCTTTGCTGGGGTGGGGCCCAGGGACTTATATGTTTCAGTATGCAGCATGGCAATACTCCCACGAAAAGACCATGATCAGTACCAATTTTGGTGATCGTGGTAATGCACATAGCGAATATATCGGCCCAATGGCAGAATCTGGAATATTCGGAGTTCTTTCTTATATAATGATTTTAATAACAGTATTGTACACAGGTTTTAATAATTATACCCGAAAAAGAATGTCAAGATACAGGTGGCTGTCTCTTGTGGTTAGCCTAGGATTGATAACATATGTTTTGCACGGATTTCTAAACAACTTTCTGGACACCGACAAAGTTTCAATTCCATTTTGGGGTTTTATTGGCTTGCTGGTCGCCCTTGATATTTATTATAAGGATACTGAGTTGAAAGCGAACGGTGTGAAAAAAGAAGTATTAGAATGAAAATATGGGTGATCAAAGCCATTGTGCAGAAGCTGATCTCTTTTTTACCCGGATCAAGGTACATCAATCTGTTTTTCCAGATGATTACCGGAAGATTAAAGCTAAACCGTGAAATTTTTTTTGATAAACTTGATCATTTAAAACAACACTTAAACAATTATTCAAATTTAAGCGGGACACAAATTCCGGAAAACATTATTGAGTTAGGTACAGGTTGGTTTCCGGTTATACCTGTAGGATTTTACATTTCAGGCTCTAATAAAATCATTACAATAGATATTCATTTCCATGTAAGAAAGAAATTTATTCTGGAAACCCTTAAATTTTTCCTTGACCTTTACGAAGAAGGAGTATTGTCAAACTATCTGGGAACAATAATTCCATCACGAATTGAAAAAATACGGGAATTATTGCTTTCAGAAGAAGTAATGGATTCTGCTACTATTTTCAACGAAATGAATATTCATCCGTTAACAGGTTCATTCGTTGAAATGGATCTCAGCGACTTAACAATAAATTTGATTATTTCAAACAATACTCTTGAGCATATCAATCCACCGGAAATCAGGAAGATATTCCAAAAAATGATTTTATTGAGCAGACCCGGAACAATTTTAAGTCATTTTATCGACATGTCTGATCATTTTTCTCATATCGATTCCTCGATTAGTGTATATAATTTCCTTAAATTCAACGATTTTGCATGGATAATAATTAATAATAGTATTCAACCTCAAAACCGGGAGAGAATATCTTTTTACAGAAGACTTTTTACTGAATTTGATATTCCGTTAAGCTCTGAGATAGACCGTAAAGGAAACTCAAATGAAATTAGAAAAATAAAACTTGCAAAAAGGTTCAGATCATTATCTGAAGAAGAGCTGGCAATTACACATGCATATCTGGCGTCTAAAATAAAATAGGATCAATTTAAAAAGTCTGTTCTCCAACTCTAATGTAGGAACATTCACTTAAAAAAAACAAAGATTATGGTTATCAATAAATTATACTGATTATTAACACTTTATGTTACTGGCGAATACCCCTAATTAAGCAACTCATCATAAGTCCAGGTAATATAATACATCCCTCCAATCTGTGCTGACCCAAAACTGGTAGTATAATAGCTATTTAGCAGATTAGAGCTGCCAATTTTAATCCTTGACCTAAGATTCGGAAGGTGCAAGCTGACATGTGCATCAACAATTGAAAATGATGGAATCATAGCAGTTCCGAATGTTGATTCCCACAGGAAAGTTTCCTGCCACCTCCAGTTTAAATTGAATCCGACTACCCTGGTAATATACGGGTTACCAAAACCAAGATTAAATTTATACCGTGGGGTATTAAATTGAGATTGAAAGCCGGGTGGCGCATCCTGGATGCCTGCAAGTTCATTATATGAAATATTCCCTTTCAGCATAAAAGACCTGCCAATCCTATATTCAGCCCCAAAAGCCCCTCCAAAAGCTGATACCGGGAAATCTGTGCTGACTGTAGTCTGGTATCTGATCTCTTCTTCAGTATATGGGTTTTGCACCAGGGTTTGAGTTGAAAGGAAGCCGTTATACCTGTTCCTGTACAGGTAAGTATCAATCAGCAGATGTTTGTTAAGTAATAGCCCTTTATAACCAATCTCAAAAGCTGTAACCCGTTCAGGTCTGAATTCCGGAATCTGATAAGGTCCGTCTTCTATTATAGGATGATCTGTAATGGGATTCCGCCCTGAAAGGGGATAGACTGGATTACCTGGAATGTTATATTTGTTATGCACCTCAGGAAGACCTCCTATGATAATATACGGTCCCACATTCAGGTCAACCATTTGGTCTGCAATAGATGGAAATCTGAAAGCAGTTTGTGCTGAAGCTCGAATAAAATGCGATATATCATTGCCTAAATTAATCACGATTGATGCCCTGGGGGTAACTCTCCCCTTAAAAAATTTATTTTTATCATATCGGGCAGAACCTGTGATTTTTATTTGATTTGCAAAGAATTCCCTTGCAACCTGGGCAAAAGCCCCGAACTGACTGAAATTAACAGGTTCCCCCGGTTCATCAAAGAAAATAGTTCCTTCACTATTTATAGAGTAATACCTGCCACTAGCCCCAACTATGAGTTCAACGAACTTCATAACCCGCGAAAAGTTATATAAACCTTCCATGTGATAAAGTTTACTTTTATCAATTACTTTGGCACCACCATCACTCACAGGGGTGTTAGTGATCTGACTGAAATACTCATTGAATTCGGTCGATCCGGGAAGAGGAAAAGCAGGTTTGGAAGGATCAAATATATTTCCATTTCCATCACGGTTATCGGCAACCACACGTGCAAATTGATGCGCGTTAGCTTCAGGGTTTCCAATTAGAAGTTCTTGTGTAAATGCTCCAATATAATCTTCATACCATTGTGCACTGGGTTTCCAGGCTTCATTGAGTTTTAAAGCTGCACCTCCGGCATCATAAGTGTCACCTGAATTGTCAATGGTTGTGTAGGCGCGCAGGTAAAACACAGGGCTTTTAATTTCGGCCCGGAAATTTGAAATATCAAAATTCCTGAGCGAAAAACGATTTTGTGCAGTATAAACGCTTGTGCCTCTGGCAAAACTGCCCTGGATAAAAGCTTCAAACTGATTGTTAAAACGGTAATGCAAAGAGCCACTAAGACGTAAATTATTTGTATGGTAATCTACCAGGTCTTTTTCAAGCCAACCTGTCCTGCTCACAATCTGGTCAGGAAACATTTCCACAATTCTTTGCACTTCTGCATCATATTCCGGTGTTCCGGGAATTAAACCGATAGCCTCTGCAACACCGGCTGCAACCTGAGGAGCCACATCTTTGAGGTTGACAGGAACAATAATAT
>JAUWMO010000038.1 GCA_030613125.1 Bacteroidota bacterium
GGCCAGGGCTTGTTTTTCAGATAAATTGTTCGGTTTCTTATCAATACCTAATATGCCCCCGCCTATAGCAACAGCCCCTGAAGTAACCAAAATAACTTCTACATTATCATTATGAATTTTTGCCAGGACTGTAGCAAGTGATTCGATCCTTTGAAGATTTATTCTGCCGTTTGGAAATGACAGGGTGGAGCTGCCAACTTTAATGACTATTCTTTTCTTTTCCGATAGTTTTTTTACGCGGTCCATAATCTAAAAGTGAAAGGATAATTTGTTAAAATCTGATGGAAAAGGCTCAGATAAATATTTTCCATAAGATATTTTTTCTTGAACATTCGAAATAGTCTCAATTAGTTTGTTCTCATTTACAATTATATTTTCAAACTTACTTCCCCGGTGTATTAAAAGAAATTTCCCGTTTTCTTCAGATTTAGCAAGGATTAATTCGGCATCAACAATACTTGCCACATTCAGTACCATATAGTAATTATCATCAAGTTCAATATCATCCGTTGAAACTGAATCATTTTCATTGATAATGGCTATGATCTTTTTTGAAAGAAGGTTTGTCAATGTGTTTTTTGCATTCCGGTTTCTGACAGGGTTTTTAACTACATCATTTGTTAGCAGGACCTGTGCAGCCACCTGGTTGAATATATCAAAATAGTACCGGTAATATTTCATCAATTCAACCTGGCCTACCGCAGCAACTGCTTGTTTCTGAATACGATCTACCGGTATGTTATCAAATCCCAGTTTTGCAGCCCCGAGGAAAATGGCACCCGATGATACAACGAGAATCTCTATACCACTGTTTCTCATGTTGGTCAACACCATTGTCAGCCTTTCCAATTTCTTTTTATTAAATTTTCCCTGTGGCGTTAACAAACTTGTTATCTCAACTTTAACTACTATCTTCATGAATTCTGTTATTGTATCAGAATATTAATTGCCTGATCTGCTTTATGAAAATTGAATTCTGATATTATTTTTTTCATTTTTTGCTTTATCTCATAATTACAGAGATTGCCTATACTCCCCTCATGTGTGTGATAAACAGTTTTATCGGGTTGAAAACTGCCGTCGGCAATTGATTCTGCCACTTCATGGTAGGCTTCTCTGAATGGAATGCCTGTTTTAACTTTTTTATTGATTTCTTCTACGCTGAAAATGTATTGATAACGATTATCTTCAAGGATCTTATTATTGATTTGGATATGTTCCAAAATAAGAATTGACATTTCCAGACAATCTAAAAGAATTGAAAATGAGGGTAAGTAGATATCTTTTAATATTTGATGGTCCCTGTGATAGCCTGTTGGGAGGTTGCCGCTGATCAGGGATATCTCATTAGGTAAAGCCTGGATCTTGTTACATTTTGCACGGATAAGTTCAAGAACATCCGGGTTTTTTTTATGAGGCATTATGCTTGATCCGGTTATGAAATCATCAGGAAAACTCACAAATCCAAAATTCTGACTCATAAACAATGTAAGATCCATAGCAAGTTTCGATAAAGTTGCAGCAACGGATGACAGGGCAAAGGCCACGGTTTTTTCAGTTTTGGTCCTGCCCATTTGTGCATAGATAGAATTATAGACCAGGTCGTCAAAGCCGAGTAATTCTGTTGTTATTTCCCTGCGAATAGGGAATGCCGAACCATACCCGGCGGCTGAGCCTAACGGATTTTGATTGATAATCCGGTAGGCAGCTGAAAGCATAATCATATCATCTGTCAGGCTTTCAGCAAAGGCACCAAACCACAAACCAAAAGATGAAGGCATGGCAACCTGTAAGTGGGTGTAACCGGGCATAAGAACCTCTTTATGTTTTTCACTCAGTTCTGTCAGTAACTTAAAAAGAGAATATGCCTTATCACTGACAGAACTGATCTGGTGCCTGGAAAATAACTTAAGATCCAATAAGACCTGGTCATTCCTCGATCTGGCAGTATGAATCTTCTTTCCTGTTTCTCCAAGTTTTTCTGTAAGTAATTCTTCCACCTGGGAATGTATGTCTTCCACTCCCTCTTCAATTCTTAGTTCTCCTTTTTTTGCTTTGTGGTACAGACTTTTCAGTTCCTTAAGTAGAAGTCTGGTTTCTGTTTCAGAAAGCAAGTCTGTTTCTTTCAACATTATTACATGGGCCATTGAGCCAAGAATGTCCCACGGGGCCAGTATCAAATCCAACTGCTGGTCTTTTCCTATAGTAAATCTTTCAATGGCTTTATTCAGCTTGGGATTTTTATTCCACAGTTTCATTCTATTAGAATTTTATATGTATTATTAAATTCTCAGATCGTGTGTATTAACTATTAATATTATTGTTCTGATCAGATTTACTTATTTCATTGAAAGAGGTCATTATTCCTTTGATCAATGCAGAATTTAATCCTCTATGGTCCATTTCATTCAGTCCGGCTATTGTAATTCCTCTGGGAGTGGTAACCTTATCAATTTCTTTTTCCGGATGGTTTTTGGAATCGATTAGTAATGCTGAAGCCCCCTTCGATGTTTGTGAAGCAATCAGTTGAGCTTCTTCAGCATGGAAACCGATTTGAATTCCTCCCTGTGAAACGGCTCTGATTGTTCGCAGAAAAAATGCAATCCCACAGGCCCCAAGAACAGTGGCTGCCGGCATTAATTGCTCATCAATTATAACTGTTTTCCCCATTTGATTGAAAACAGATTGAACTTCTTCGAGTTTTTCATGCTCATCAGTATTTGCCGCCAGGCATGTCATTGATTCATTCACAGAAATGGCTAAATTTGGCATTACTCTGATAACAGACACATTTTTATCCACTAACCTTGCTATTGCAGCTATATTGTATGAAGGAACTACTGAGGCCAGTATATGGGTTTCGGACTTAATGTAATTCCCGATCTCTTTTAGCAAATCTTCTACCTGCCGGGGTCGAACTGCGATAATTGTCAAATCTGCATTTTCAACTGCAAATCGGTTATCAGAAGTGATTTTAATTCCTTTTTCTGCCAGATCACTTAATAATGACAGGTTTCTGCGTGAGACTGTGATGGAGTCGGGTGTGTATTGCTTTGTTCGTAACAACCCATTGGCAATGGCTTTCCCAATATTACCACCACCCAATATTGATATTTTTTTTATCATTCTTATATTATTGAAAGATTAAATACTAATTTACAGGCTATAAATATGATTTTTACTTTTTTTGTTCATAATAGCATTATGGGCCATAAGCCTTATTGAATTTATCTTAATAAATCCGAGACTGTCCTTCTGATCAAAACCTCCCTCGATGTCCATGCTGGAAAGCTCTTGATTATACAGAGAACTGGGAGATTCTCTTCCATCTATCATTACGTTTCCCTTGTACAGGGATAGATAAACAATACCATCAATAATTTCCTGGCTTTTATCTATTGCTGCCATTAAGAAATCCATTTCAGGACTGAACCAGAAACCATAATATATAAGTTCAGAGAATTTTGGAGAGAGCATATTCCTTAACCTCATCACCTCCCTATCCATTGCTATGCCCTCAATATCCTGGTGGGCCAGGTACAATATGGTTGCTCCCGGTGTTTCGTATACACCCCGGGACTTTATACCAATGAACCTGTTCTCAACCATGTCGAGGAGGCCTATCCCGTTTTCTCCAGCTATTTTGTTCAGGTATATAAATAACTCCAGTGGATCGGTCTTTTCGATATTTTCTTCAGGATTGACAACTTTTACAGGAATTCCATCCTTGAAATGGATATGGATCTTAGTTACCTTATCTGGTGCATCCATCGGTACAACTATTTTTGTATATATATCTTTATCGGGAGTATATCGCGGGTCTTCAAGTATTCCGGCTTCGTGACTTATATGCATTAGATTGTCATCTTCACTGTACGGCTTCTCAAAGGATGCTTTAACAGGGATGTTTTTTCCCTTTACATAATTTAACATGTCAGTTCTACCCTTGAAAATATCAAGGAATTCCTGATCTTTCCAGGGTGAATAAACCTCGATCTGAGGATTTAATGCATAATATGCCAGTTCAAACCGTACCTGATCATTGCCTTTACCGGTGGAACCATGTGAAACAATATTTGCTCCTTCCTGCTTTGCAATCTGTATCTGCTTTTTAGAGATCAATGGCCTTGCCAGGGCTGTGCCAAGCAAATACCGGCCTTCATAGTTGGCGTTTGCCTTAATGGCCGGGAAAATGTAATCGGTTACGAATTCTTTTTTTAAGTCTTCAATAAGAACCTTGGAGGCACCAATTTTCAGTGCCTTCTCTTTTAAAGATTCGAAATCATCATCTTGTCCTACATCTGCAACATATGCAATAACTTCATAATCTTTTTCGATTAACCATTTCAGTATAACTGAGGTGTCCAGCCCTCCACTGTAGGCGAGAATTATTTTCTTTTTTTGCATTTCATTAGTTATTAGATTTTAAAAATGTGTTTATTATATATAACCAAAATTGTTGATGTTAGCAATTGAAAGTGTATAGTTTTCAGTTTATAGTTCCAAAACCTGTAATGGAAATAGGATTTTTGGTTAGAAGCTGAATTATCAAAGGATTATCGCCTGATACGGTCTTTTAATTCGGGGAAGATCAAAATCAATCTGTTTCTGATGTCATTTACTGATATACCGTCTCCAGGAATGATCAGAATAGTATCATCACCGGCTATAGTTCCGGCTATCTCAAATGATTCTGACATATCAATTGTCATGGCCAGACTGCTTGCATATGCCGGAAGTGTTTTTATCAAAGCAAGTTTTTGTGCAAATTCAAGACTCAAAAAGCCATTTTGCACATAAGATGTGGAAGTATCTTTTATTTTATTTGTGTTCATATCTGTAATTATAGCATAAGTGTAACCCCCTTCCTCATTTGCTATCTTTCCCACCTTTAAAAATCTCAGGTCTCTTGAAAGTGTTGCCTGCGTACATTTGTATCCTTTGATTCTCAGTATATTTAAAAGCTCTGATTGACTTCTGATCTTCTGAGTGTTAATAATCTGATTGATTGTCAATAAACGTCTGGATTTATTTGCCATGATGTATAAATATGTATTTATAATGCAAAAATATGCAAAATGAAATATATAAACCAAATTTTTGTGGAAATTTATTGTATTTTTGGTCTAATTTTTATCCAATATGATTACAGAAATTAAGAAAGTTCTTGTCCTTGGATCAGGGGCCTTAAAGATCGGCGAAGCAGGTGAGTTTGATTACTCTGGTTCACAGGCATTAAAAGCCCTTCGTGAAGAAGGTGTCATGACCATCCTTATTAATCCCAATATAGCAACAGTACAGACCTCGGAAAAGATAGCCGGTAAGATTTATTTTTTACCGGTTACGCCCTATTTTGTAGAACAGGTGATTTGTAAAGAAAAACCTGATGGAGTACTTCTTGCTTTTGGTGGTCAGACAGCTTTAAATTGTGGGATAGAACTATTTAAGAATGGGGTTCTGGACAAATATAATGTCAGAGTACTTGGCACACCCGTTCAAGCCATCATGGATACGGAAGATCGTGAATTTTTTGTGAATAAGCTGGCTGAAATAGAAGTAAAAACACCCACAAGCATTGCAGTTACAAATGTTTCAGATGCTCTTAAAGCGGCTGAAGAGATAGGTTTCCCTTTAATTATTCGTGCTGCTTATGCACTGGGTGGCCAGGGGAGCGGATTCTGTTCCTCAGATGATGAACTAAAAGCACTTGCACAGAAGGCTTTTACCTATACAGAACAGATATTAGTTGAGGAATCACTTAAAGGTTGGAAAGAGGTTGAATATGAGGTAGTTCGTGATCGTCACGATAATTGTATTACAGTATGTAATATGGAGAATTTTGATCCTCTTGGAATTCATACTGGTGAAAGTATAGTTGTTGCCCCATCACAAACTCTTACAAACAGTGAATATCATAAATTAAGGGAACTTTCGATAAAGATTATAAGGCATATTGGTGTGGTTGGGGAGTGTAATGTTCAATATGCTTTAGATCCGGATTCAGAAGATTATAGGGTTATTGAGGTTAATGCCCGCCTTTCACGGTCCAGTGCCCTTGCTTCAAAAGCTACCGGCTATCCTTTGGCATTTATTGCTGCCAAATTGGCCCTTGGATATGGTTTGCATGAGTTGAAGAATTCAGTAACAAAAACCACTACTGCCTGTTTTGAGCCGGCTCTTGATTATATTGTTTGTAAAATTCCAAGATGGGACCTGGATAAATTTCAGGGGGTTTCGCATCATATTGGAAGCAGCATGAAAAGTGTGGGAGAGGTTATGGCTATTGGCCGTACTTTTGAAGAATCCATTCAAAAAGGATTAAGAATGATAGGTCAGGGTATGCATGGTTTTGTTGGGAACCGTGATCTCACTTTTGATAACCTTGACAAGGAATTAGCGGAACCTACTGATATGAGGATATTTGTTATTGCAGATGCAATGGAAAAGGGATATACGGTTGAAAAGATCCATAAACTTACACGAATCGATAATTGGTTCCTCCACAAACTTACAAATATTGTTAATCTGAAAAATGATCTGGTAAAAAGCAGAAAACCGGAAAATGTATCTGGAGAGAAGTTGTTGGAAGCCAAAGTACTGGGCTTTTCCGATTTTCAACTGGCCAGGTATATTTTAAATTCACAAGTAGAAGAGATTGAAAAAGGTTTATTAAAGATAAGAAATTACAGGAAAAAGCTGGGGATTCTTCCTTTTGTGAAGCAAATTGACACACTGGCTGCAGAATACCCGGCACAAACCAATTATTTGTATCTTACTTACAGCGGGATAGAACATGACATTGATTTTGGAGATAAAGATAAGACCTCAATGATTGTACTTGGATCAGGAGCATACAGGATTGGTAGCAGTGTGGAATTCGATTGGTGTACGGTAAATGCGCTTGATACCGTAAAAGATGAAGGATACCGTTCGGTGATGATCAATTTTAATCCCGAAACGGTTAGTACAGACTATGACATTTGCGACAGACTCTACTTTGATGAGCTTTCTTTTGAACGGGTAATGGATATAATTGATCTTGAACAACCTGGTGGTGTAATCGTTTCTATGGGTGGCCAGATCCCAAATAATCTGGCTATGCGTCTACATAAGCAGGGAGTTAAGATTATGGGTACTTCTCCTGAATCGATCGATAACGCTGAGAACAGGCATAAATTTTCTATGATGCTTGATAAGATTCATGTTGATCAGCCAAAATGGAAGGAATTAACTAACATTAAGGATATTCATGAATTTGTTGGCAGGATAGGCTACCCGGTTTTAGTCAGACCTTCTTATGTTTTATCAGGAGCAGCCATGAACGTAGTTTCCAATGAGGAAGAACTAGATCATTTTTTGGAACTTGCTGCCAATGTTTCAAAGCAATATCCGGTGGTGGTTTCGGAATTTATTGAGCAGGCCAAGGAAATAGAAATTGACGCAATTGCACAAAAAGGAGAGATCATAGCTTATGCTATTTCAGAGCATGTTGAATTTGCTGGTGTACATTCCGGTGATGCAACAATGATATTTCCCCCGCAGAAAATTTATTTTGAAACGGTCAGACGGATAAAAAAAATAAGTCGGCAGGTGGCAGAAAATCTGAAAATTACCGGACCTTTCAACATGCAGTTCCTTGCCAAAGATAATGATATAAAGGTAATTGAATGCAATTTAAGGGCTTCAAGAAGTATGCCATTTGTATCAAAAGTTTTAAAGACAAATTTAATTGAAATGGCTACTCTGGTAATGCTGGGAAAAGATATTGAGAAACCAAATAAGTCAATTTTTGAACTTGATTATGTTGGTGTGAAAGCACCCCAATTCTCCTTTTCCAGGCTTCAGAAGGCTGATCCTGTTCTTGGAGTTGATATGTCATCCACTGGTGAAGTTGGATGCCTGGGTGAAGACTTTTATGAAGGAATATTAAAAGCAATGCTTTCTGTTGGTTATTCAATACCAAAAAAGGGTATTCTTCTCTCAACTGGTCCGGCAAGGTCAAAAGTTGAGCTGGTTAACAGTGCACGTGCTCTCGTTGAAAAAGGTTATGAACTCTATGCTACCAGGGGAACACAGAGATTTTTGGAAACCAATGGAATTAAGGCAATTCCGGTTGCCTGGCCTGATGAAAAAGTGGAACCAAATGCACTGGATCTGATCACCACGAAAAAAGTTGATTTTGTTGTAAATATTCCTAAAGACCTTTCAAAAACAGAACTTGATAATGACTATACAATCAGGCGGAGTGCGGTTGATTATAATATACCACTGATCACGAATGCCCGCTTGGCAAGTGCTTTTATCCTTGCCTTTTGTAAACTTGACATGAAAGATATTGCAATAAAAAGCTGGGATGAATATTAATGACATATTGATATCAATAGTCTGGCAGACTGGGAAAATTTGAGCATTCCTTAGTTGTTTATTCATCATGGTATATCGTTTTATCATATGTCTTACAATTGTGAATAACATAATTGGATTGAAAGTCAATTAATCTTCAAAAATGAATATTGAGCGAAATATTTCCAGTACAAGATTTAGTTTTAAGAATTTTGTAAAAGAAGAATCTTTTGGAGGATTTATCCTGATAATAGTTACTGTAATTGCATTAATATGGGCAAATTCCAGATTTTATGATTCATATGATTTTTTATGGCACGACCTGAAACTGGGTATTTCCTTAGGCAACTTTGAGTTAAAAGGATCTTTACAGCATTGGATTAATGATGGACTGATGGCATTGTTTTTCTTTACCATTGGCCTGGAAATTAAACGGGAATTACTTGCAGGGGAATTATCTTCAATGAAAAAAGCAAGTTTGCCAATTATGGCTGCATTAGGAGGAATGATAATTCCTGCGATAATTTATGCAGCAATAAATTTTAAAAATCCGGATTATATTAATGGTTGGGGCGTACCAATGGCAACTGATATAGCTTTTACATTGGGCATTTTATCGTTGCTGGGTGACAAAGTGAATATTAATTTAAAAATTTTTCTGACAGCCCTGGCAATTGCGGATGACCTAGGTGCCATTCTGATTATTGCTATTTTTTATACTGAATCTATCAATGTTGCAGAATTAATTAATGCGGGAGTCTTTTTGTCGGTTTTAATAATCGCTAATCGACTGGGAGTGAGAAGAACAGCATTTTATGCCATTGTTGGAATAATAGGTGTCTGGATGTCATTTATTTATTCAGGGGTTCATGCTACAATTGCGGGAGTATTGATTGCTTTTACAATACCAGCGCGCACCAGAATCTCTGAAAAATATTATACCGACCGTCTTTGCAACTTTATAAAAGAGTTTGAAAAAGAAAAACCAAATGATTCTACTATTTTGACAAAGACACAATCATACCTTATAAATAAAATCGAAGAATTATCTGATAAAGCCCAAACCCCTTTACAAAAACTTGAGCATGACCTTCATCCCATCTCATCTTTTTTTATTCTTCCTTTATTCGCCCTGGCTAATGCCGGTGTTCATATTGAGGGAAATATATTAAGCCTGCTTTTCCATCCGATTGCATTGGGAATTATATTTGGATTAGTTATCGGAAAGTTTTTAGGTATATCATTGTTTTCAAAGCTGATTATAAGCTTGAACCTGGCTTCTTTACCTGATGGTGTTACCTGGAGGCAGTTGTACGGAGTGGGGTTTCTGGCAGGAATTGGTTTTACAATGTCTATATTTATTTCTGATATGGCCTTTATATCGGATTATTATGTCCAAATAGCAAAGGTTGGGATTTTTGCTGGATCTTTATTAGCAGCAGTAATTGGTATGATTATATTAGGTTCATCTCCTTTAAAAAAGTCAAAATGACATCAAACCCGGGATTTACTGTTATGCGAGATCTTATATAAAAAAGTTCTCTGTTTTAGAATTGAAATTCATATATTAAAATATTTATACTGAAATGATATCAGTCAGGGAAGCACAGATTTCTGATCTTAGCTGTATTGTTGATTTTCAGATGGCAATGGCAAAAGAAACAGAAGACCTGGATCTTGACAGGAAGGTTGTTGCTAAGGGAGTTAAAGCAGTTCTCAGGGACCCTGGAAAAGGCAAATATTTTATTGCGGTGGCGCAAAACAATAAGGTGATTGCTTCCCTGTTAATTACTTTCGAATGGAGTGACTGGAGAAACGGAAACGTATTTTGGATCCATTCAGTTTATGTTCTTAAAGAATACCGCAAACAAGGAGTTTATAAGAAGATGTATAGGAAAATCCAGGAGCTGGTATTGAATTCTCAGGATCTTTTAGGGATTCGTTTGTATGTTGATTCCAAAAACCTGCCTGCACAAAGAGTTTATGAAAAACTTGATATGGATGGGCAGCATTATCGCCTGTTTGAATGGATAAAACCCTCATCCTTAAGTAGTTTAAATAAATAGGTACAAAAACAAATGAAGATGTATAAAGATCTATCAATCATTAAATTAATAGGATGAGGGTTACTCATAAAGAGTCAATTTTATAAGGTATTCGTGAGCTCCAGCGCTAGGCGCTGTCGGTTCACCGAACACCATTAAAAATAATTTACTTTGTGAGGTAACAACCGAACCGCCGGCAGGCGGTGAGTTCGCGAACACCTTTGAAAATAAATATTATTGTGAGCAAATACCACAGAATTTATTTAGTTGCACTTTACAAACAATTAACATACAGAGTTTTAATATAGCTTTATACACATGAAGTGATGATCTTTTCTTCGACCCTGACTTTTTTATTTTATTCCCTGGGTTTAATTGTTGGAATTATTTACTTATTTATAATCTTATTTTTTTACAAGGGATGGAAACAAATACCAGAATACCATCCAACCAAGCCAATCAACAACCTAAAAATTTCAGTAATTATCCCTGTCAGGAATGAGAAGGGAACTGTACATAATCTTATTCGTGATTTAGAACAACAGAACTATCCTGAAAATAATTACGAAGTCATACTGGTAGATGACCATTCAACGGATGGATCATATGATTTTCTTAAGGAGCAGTTAAATGGAAAGCCCAACTATAAAATTTTACACAATGATGGTTTTGGTAAAAAACAAGCTCTTTTGGCTGGTATTGACCAAAGCATGGGTGACATAATAATTACTACTGATGCTGATTGCAGGTTTGGCAAGGAGTGGCTGTTAACTGTTTCTGGTTTTTTTCAGGAGAAAAAACCAGCCATGGTCTTAGGCCCGGTAATACCGATAAGAAAAAATACATTTATTAATGATTTATTGGCACTGGAGTTCTTAAGCCTGATGGGATCAACTGCGGGTGCCGCCGGAATCGGGCATCCAATCATGAGTAATGGAGCCAATTTAGCATACTTACCGGATGTATTGCATGAATTAAAAGATCCATTCTTAAAAAGAACTCCTTCCGGCGAAGATGTTTTTCTGATGTTAAACATAAAAAGGACCAGGAAATTTGATATTAAATTTTTAAAATCAAAAGAGGCAGCAGCGTATACCCCATTGCAAATGAGTGTGAAAGGATTCTTACATCAGCGAATCAGATGGGTGTCTAAAAACAAAATGTATCGTGATGCGGATGTTATTATTACTTCTCTGGTAGTATGGTTGACAAACTTCATATTATTAAGCTCATTATTAGCAATCATTTTGCGGCATGAGTATATTATTCTATTTGCAGGATTATTGATCCTGAAATCTTTTCCGGACTACCTGTTATTGAGAGAAGTTACCCGGTTTTTTGAAAGGGAACGATTATTAAGACTGTTTTTACCTCTACAGTTGATATATATTGTTTATGTAACATTTATTGGGTTATTTGGTATTTTTCATGTTGGTTTTAGCTGGAAAGAAAGAAAATATTAACCTGTATTTGAGAAGTGATTAATACAAAAGTATAACCATAAGTATGTGCATATTTACAAAAAGTTAAAGATCAGTCCTTTTTATGATTGTAAATACGACCAGAATAAACAGGGATATATAAACTATTGTTAAAATGAGAGAGGTTAAAAGAGGAATTGACTCTGGAAGTATACCAATGGAGTCAAAATCGAGTTGGCTTTTTCCCGAGGAAGTGATTAAAGTTGAATTGGATGTTATTGATATAAATTCAGGGACAGGAGTTAAACCAGAAAGGATCTTTACAGGAAAGAAAGGCCGTATGACTTTTGGCAAAAACAATCGGAATATGGGTTCAATCATAATAAAATACAAAAGGTACATCATAATTGACAGTGCATTATTCCTAAAAATGGAGACAACCATTAGAGCAAAACACATATAACCAATAGCCTGAATGAAATAAACTAAAAGCAGATAAGATTTATCCAGGACCTTTTGAAAACTTATTTCAGAAGTAAAAATAATCCCTGTTACAGAGCCTGCCAGAAGGATCAGCAGCATACCCCAAATAGCGATCAACAAGATTATAAATCCTTTGCCAAAAAGAAAATTTTCACGGCTTAAACCGTTCATGATCTGCATACGTAATGTTTTATAGCTAAACTCATTTCCTGTAAGAACAATAATTATGATGCCCAGGAATAACAGATTAAACCAACTTGCAAACCAGGAAATAAGTGTCCAAACATTTGGGAACATGAACATGTTTTGTGTACTGAACCCGGGTACAGAAAACTCAATCTTTGTACTTACATAAATAAGCAATAGAAAAAGAAAAAAATGAAGGATAAGAATAACACGGAAAGTCGAATTGTTCAATGTTTTAATCAGTTCAATCTGAAGGAGTTTTTTCATGATTTTATTGAATTTGGGTTTGTTTCTTTAACGAGCTCAAGAAACTGTGATTCGAGACTTTGTTTAACTATTTCTATTTTTTCCAGTACAAAGCCATTTTTAAATGCAAATTCATTAAGGTCCCCCGATGATTTTTCTTTGACCAGAGTGAGAACTAATTCATTGCCTTCCCTGTTAATTGTTTTTATCCACCCACCTCTTACCAAAGCTTCATACAGTTCATTTGGCTTGTCAGTAGTGATCCTGATAACATCATCTTTGGTAAGCAGATCACTCACTCTTCCGGCAGCAACCACCTTCCCGGTTTTCAATATTGCTACATGTGAACATACCTTTTCCACTTCATCGAGAATATGGCTTGCCAAAATGATTGTTTTTCCATTATGAGCTTCTCTTAGAATAAGTTCTCTGACTTCAGCAAATCCTTCGGGGTCCAAACCATTTGTAGGTTCATCCAGAACCAGGGCTTCAGGATCCCCAAGTAGTGCTGCGGCAAGACCCATTCTTTGTTTCATACCCAAAGACAAAGTGTTGTACCTGGAATGTTTCCGGACCAACAGATTGGTTTCTCCCAACACCCTGTTTATACCTGCATCAGGCAATGACTTAATTCGTGTAATTATCTGAAGATTTTGATAAAGTGACAAATATGGATAGAAAGTTGGGGTTTCAACCAGTGAGCCTATTCTCTGCAAAGATGCTGGTGTTGGCTTTTCCCCAAACCAGGTATAGTTTCCTTTTGTGGGATGAATGATATTGGTAATAATCGACAGAGTAGTAGTTTTCCCACTTCCATTCGGACCAAGAATTCCATAAACATTTCCTTTTTCAATTGTAAGAGAAAGGTCATCAATTGCAACGATTTTACCATAATATTTTGTAAGACCTGAGATTTTTAAAACTTCATTCACGATGAGATAGTATTTGAGTAGTTATTATAAGACGATCAAAAATAGATATTATTACAACAAAAAAAGCTAATGCTTAAAGTTATAAAATTCTATTACCTGAGTAAAACAATATTATATGAGGAATAAAATGACGAATAACTGACATTCGCCACAGGAGGATAATTGACACTAACGGGAGCTAGTTAGTTTCCCATTTCGGATATAAATTTGATTCTCATTAGTCGAATATCTTCTTCAGTATATTCGTCTTTACCCAATTCGTCGAAGGCGGCATCAATGGATTCGTCTTTTGCCTCTTCCCTGAAATATTCAAAAATATCGGACTGATGATCTTCATCAAGAACCTGGTTAATATAATAATCAATATTTATTTTTGTTCCTGACTGAACAATAGACTCAATCTCTTTTAACAAATTATTCATTTCAAGGTTTTTAGCATTAGCAATATCATCAAGTAACATTTTTCGGTCAATGCTTTGAATAATGTAAACTTTTAACCCCGACTTGTTAATGACCGATTTGACAACCATGTCCTGGGCTCGGATAATTTCATTTTCTTCAACATATTTCTTTATGATATCGATGAACTCTTTTCCATATCGCTGTGCCTTGCCCACTCCAACACCTGTGATGTTTTGCATTTCATCCAATGAAACAGGATATTGAATTGCCATATCCTCAAGAGAAGGATCCTGGAAAATCACAAAAGGAGGAAGATTTACCTGTTTTGAGATTTTTCTCCTCAAGTCTTTAAGGATATTGAATAATTCTTCATCAACAACACCTGTTTTACCTCCCCCTCCAGACTGATCATCCTCATCTATGCCGGTATATTCATGATCTTCAGTAAGCATAAAGGAAACAGGATTTTTTATATATTCATGCCCTTTTTGAGTGATTTTTAACAGACCATAGGTTTCAATATCTTTCTCAATAAGTTTGGTTACCATAGCCTGTCTGATTACTGCACCCCAGAACTTTACATCCTTTTCATTTCCCCATCCAAAAATTTCAAGTTTATGATGTTTATAAGCTTTAATATCGGAACTTGCCTTACCGGCAAGTATAATGGAAATATGTTCAGCTTTAAATATTTCTTTTACAAACAGGATAGTTTGCAGCATTTTAACCAAATAATCTTTTCCTTCAATTTGTGTTTTAGGGTGCAGGCAGTTATCACAGGCTTCGCAGTTCTCTTCAAGGTATTCTTCACCGAAATAATAAAGAAGCTGTTTCCTGCGGCAAATAGAAGATTCTGCATAAGAAACAGTTTCCAGAAGCAATTGCCTTCCAATTTCTTGTTCGGCAATTGGCTTTCTTTCCATAAACTTTTCCAGCTTCTGTATATCTTTATAACTGTAAAATGTGATGCATTTTCCTTCTCCTCCATCACGTCCTGCTCTGCCCGTTTCCTGATAATACCCTTCAAGACTTTTTGGAATATCATAATGAATAACAAAACGGACATCAGGTTTATCAATGCCCATACCAAATGCAATAGTCGCAACAATAATATCCACGTCTTCCATGAGAAAATTATCCTGGGTTTCACTCCTGGTGGCTGAGTCCATGCCAGCATGATATGGTAAAGCCTTTATACCATTTATCTTTAGAGTTTCTGCCAGTTCTTCAACTTTTTTCCTGCTAAGGCAATAAATAATGCCAGATTTTCCAGTATTATTCCTAACGAATCTTATAATTTCTTTTGTGGCATTTGTTTTAGAACGGACTTCGTAATAAAGATTAGGACGATTAAAAGAGGATTTAAATATATTAGCTTTCAGCATGTTCAGGTTTTTTTGAATATCATGCTGTACTTTTGGTGTAGCAGTAGCTGTTAATGCAATCAGTGGAGAAGGTCCTATCTTATTAATAATAGGTCGAATGCGTCTATATTCCGGCCGGAAGTCATGACCCCATTCAGATATACAGTGGGCTTCATCAATTGCATAGAAAGAAATATTCACTTTTTGCAGGAAATCAATATTTTCCTGCTTGGTTAAGGATTCGGGTGCTACGTATAAAAGCTTGGTACGGTTGTTAAGAACATCAGCTTTAACTTGCTGAATAGCTGCTTTCGTTAAAGAAGAATTTAGAAAATGAGCAATCCCGTCTTCCAAACTGAAATTACGCATTGCATCTACCTGGTTTTTCATTAAAGCGATCAAAGGGGATATAATAATAGCTGTTCCTGGGAGAATTAATGCCGGCAACTGATAGCAAAGGGATTTACCACCTCCCGTTGGCATTAATACAAATGTATCGTTACCAGCAAAGACATTCCTGATGATCGGCTCCTGGCTCCCTTTAAACGTATTGAAACCAAAGTATTTTTTTAGGTAATCTGTTAATGATATGTCAGCTCCAACAGTCATTTCTAAAATTCCAGTCATATATCTTGTACAGATCCTTTAGCGGTTGTAAAAAATAGTAAATTTTGAATTTATTAAATCGGATTTTTATTTTCATTCATATAAATATACATATTATTTTATTAAATCGAACAAGTAATTTAATAAGTTTATTTTCTTTG
>JAUWMO010000120.1 GCA_030613125.1 Bacteroidota bacterium
GAGGATTATTTTCAAATATATAATTAAAATTTTCCCTTAATATCTGGCGACCGGGTACTTCCGGAGATTCCTTATTATATTTAGGTGTTACAGGTTCAATTTTCAGTGCAGAGAATTCTGTTTCATTGTAAACAAAAGAATTGTACCGCTCGCGGTTATCTTCATAGTTTCTGATCAACCATTCACTAAGATCTTTCTGAAGATTATCTCTGATAGAACAATCAGTACATACACTTCTTAAAATTTTCTTAGCGGAGCTAAATACATCTTTCCTAATTGGATTTATGATCTTTTTCAGATCATTAGTGATTATTCCCACTTTATCAATATGTTCCCTTTTACAAACACACGAACGGTTATCAATTATCTTAATAAGGGTATCTCTTTCAACCTTTATTGGATCCTGGAAAGCTTTCCAACCGTTTTTTCTTGCAGCCCTGGCTTCATTCAGGGCAGAAACTTCGATATTATCTAGTTCATTGTCAGCAGCAATTCCTGCCCCAACTATCCAGTCTCTCATCCTCTTAATTGGATCAAACTCTTGCTCCCACTCCAACCTTTCAGGAGATTTATACCTCTCATGCGATCCGGATGTTGAATGTCCCAAGGGTTGCGTGACTTCCTGTATATGAAATAAAACAGGGATATGATCTTCCCTGCACCTTTTTATCCCTTCTTCATAAACTTTGCTAAGTCCGGGATAATCCCAACCTTTTGCAGTATATATCAGGAAACCTGGTTTCCCGTTTTCTGCCTGGAACCCTTTTAAAAGTTCAGAAATATTTTCCTTGGTGGTTTGGTATTTTTTTGGTACTGAAATACCGTATCCATCATCCCATACTGAAAGAGCCATGGGGACCTGAAGCACGCCAGCTGCATTTATAGTTTCCCAAAAATGACCTTCAGATGTGCTGGCATCGCCAATTGAGCCAAAAGCAACCTCATTCCCGGTTAACGAAAGTTTCGTAAATTCATGTAGTTCCTTATTCTGGCGAAAAAGCTTAGAAGCATATGCTAATCCTAATAACCTGGGCATTTGTCCTGCAGTAGGCGAAATATCAGCCGATGAGTTTTTCTGTTTTGTTAATTCCTTCCAGGTTCCGTCAGAATTGATATTAGCAGTAGAAAAATGATTATTAAAAGACCTTCCCCCATTCCCCGGATTCAATTTTCCATCAGTATTTCCATATAACTGATGGAAGAATTCCTCAGCAGTGAATAACCCTGCTGCCATCATCCATGTCTGGTCACGATAATAACCTGATCTCCAGTCTCCTTCTTTGAATTGCTTGGCAAGTACGATTTGGGCTACCTCTTTACCATCACCAAATATCCCAAATTTAGCCTTTCCAGTAAGAACTTCCCTCCTGCCTATTAAGCTAAGGCTTCTGCTTATGTTCGCTAATTTATAATCATTCAGGACTTCTTCCCTAAACTCCTCAAGAGAAAGATCTTTTCTTATTTCTTCTGTTTTATCGCTCATGTTTAAATAATTAGAAATTACTTTTATGTATGCAAATTTACTAAGAATAATTCTAAATTAGAAAAATAAAGTAATCAGTTGTATAATATACTCAGAAATCCTAATATAATCGTATAAATTCAAAATTACAAATTATTACGGACTGGTTTTAATTAGGACAGTTTGTTATAAAAATATTTCATTATGGTTAACAAAAATTGTTCATGAAGAAACATTACCTTTGTATATAATAGTAACATATTTATGTTTTTGACTTTATTAATTTTATCAGCTTTCCTAATCGGAATAAGTATTATTGGCCTGGCTGTGAAAATGCTGGTTGTACGAAATGGTAAGTTCCCGGTTACATCAGTTGGTGGCAATATTCATTTAAAGAAAAAAGGAATATCTTGTCCTAAACATGAAGAGCTGAGATATTACCGAAACCTGAAAAAGGGAAACCCTTGTGACACTTGTGGATACAAGGTTTGAAATTTCAGTTTCTAAAATCGCAGATTAATTGTTTCCCCATCAGTAAAAAAACCAGAGGTTAGTCTATTCACTGATTTCTTTCCAGATGAGTTTCTCAAATCCTGATGAGTACCATGTCTTAAATTCTCCTGAATCCCCAGAATAAACAAAATATGCTTTAAGCTCACGGTGGTTTTCGATAAATTCTTTACTTTTTTTAAATCCCATTATCATACATGCAGTAGCATATGCGTCAGCTGTCATACAATCTTTTGCTACTATTGTAGCACTCAATAGTTTATTCATTACGGGATAGCCTTTCTGGGGATCAATCGAATGAGAATATTTCATTCCATCTTTCTCATAAAATTTCCGGTAGTTACCTGAAGTAGCCAAAGAACAATCCTCTAATTGAAGGATAACCTGAAGATTTTCTCCCGGAAAATAGTTATTCTCATAAGGTTTATCAATTCCGACTTTCCAATGTTCATTATTTTTTTTTGTTCCCTTCGATCTGATTTCGCCTCCTATTTCCACTAAGTAGTTACTAATCCCCTTTTTTTCAAAATACATACATATGACATCAACCGAAAAGCCTTGTGCTATGGCATTTGCATCAAGAAAAATCCCATTAAAATCTTTTACAATTTTTTTATCTGAAAGCTTTACTTTTTCCATTCCCACAAACTGTAGCAAGCTATCAATCTTTGATGTATCGGTCTCTTTCCCAGGATCAGGGCCAAATCCCCATAAATTTACAAGGGGTCCGACTGTAATATCAAATGCTCCATCCGTGGCATTATATACCTCATATGATTTCTCAAATACGATTTTAAAATAATCATCAACAAGTACTGTTGTATCATTATTATTTATTCTTGAAATGATGGAATTAGGAAGGTAAGTAGATAATGATAGGTCAAAGCAGCTAAGAAGGCTATCAATATCTTCTTGACTAACGTTAGAAATACTCTGGTTTACATCACTCTGCTCAAAAATTATATGATAGGTTGTCCCCTGGGTAAAACCATCAATGGTCTTATAAAATGTGGTTCCATTTTTATAACAACTGACCGCAACTACAGATATAATCAATATTATTATAACACTTTTCATTAAGATAAATTAAAAAAGGCCTCATTCCTGAGGCCTGTATTATCAACCGCCAAAATCATCAAAGGCTATCATTTCATCCGGAACACCAAGGTCATAAAGCATTTTTGAAACAGCATCTGTCATCATTGGAGGTCCACACATATAATATTCAATTTCCTCAGGTTCTTCATGCTTACTCAGGTAGTTATCGTAAATCACCTGGTGAATAAAACCAACCGGGCCATCCCATTTATCTTCTGGCACCGGTTCTGAAAGAGCTATATGAAAATCGAAATTTGAGAATTGTTTTTCAATTTCACGAAAATCACTTTCATAAAAAATCTCCCTCTTTGACCTGGCCCCGTACCAATACGAAACTTTCCTGCCAGTTTTGAGAGTTTGGAAAAGATGGAAAAGATGCGACCTCAAGGGGGCCATACCGGCACCTCCACCAATGTACAACATTTCTTTCTGTGTATCCTTAATAAAGAATTCTCCATAAGGTCCTGAAGCCATTACCTTATCACCGGGTTTCAAAGAAAATATAAATGATGAACAAATACCCGGATTTACTTTCATAAAACATCCTTTTGCACGATCCCAGGGTGGAGTGGCTATCCTAATGTTAAGTATAACAATGTTTCCCTCTGCAGGATGATTGGCCATGGAATATGCCCGATAGGTTTCCTCAGGATTCTTCATCTTCAAATCCCACATATTAAACTTATCCCATTCATCACGATATTCTTCTTCAATATTCATTTCTTTGTAATCCACCTCAATTTTCGGAACATCAATTTGAACATAACCACCAGAAAGAAAATCAAGTGTTTCACCTTCTGGTAGTTTAACAACAAACTCTTTGATGAAAGTTGCCACATTATGGTTTGAAACCACTTCACACTCCCATTTCTTAATCCCCATTACCGCTTCTGGCACTTTAATGGTAATATCCTCCCGAATCTTCACCTGGCAGCCAAGCCTCCAGTTATTTTGTTGTTCCTTCCTGGTAAGGAAACCTGTTTCGGTAGGTAAAATTGACCCTCCACCTTCAAGGATCTGGCAGGTACACATCCCACATGTTCCCTGGCCACCACAGGCTGAAGGAAGATATATCTCATTATTACTAAGAGTTGATAATACCGTTGATCCAGGACTGACATCAAACTCTTTATCATTAACTCTCAACTTCACTTCCCCTTGTGGTGTAAGTTTTTTACGTGCATATAAAAGAATGATCACGAGTAAAATGATCACAGAAAGGAAGACAATAATACTTGTTAAAATAACAGTAAGTGATGTGGATAAAAAAATCATTTTGACTTCAATTTAAAATGTCATTTAAAGTTTAAAACCCATGAAGCTCATAAAGGCAATTCCCATCAGGCCGGTAATGATAAAGGTGATTCCAAGTCCTCTTAAGGGAGGCGGGACATTAGAATAGCGTATTTTTTCCCTTATTGCCGCGATTCCAACAATCGCCAGGAAGAAGCCAATGCCAGAACCCAATCCAAATGAGGTAGCTTCAGCAATATTGTGATATTCTCTCTGTTGCATGAAAAGTGACCCTCCCAATATAGCACAGTTTACGGCAATAAGGGGAAGAAAAATTCCCAAAGAATAATACAAAGCCGGTGAAAATTTTTCAATAACCATTTCTACAAGCTGGACCATTGAAGCGATAACTGCAATGAACATAATGAATGAAAGAAAGCTCAAATCAACATCAACAAACCTTTCACCTAACCATACTAAAGCACCTTTCTTTAATAGAAAATTATGAATAAGATAGTCTATCGGAACAGTTATACCTAAAACAAATACTACAGCTATTCCAAGTCCAACGGATGTTTTCACCGTTTTCGAAACAGCGAGGTATGAACACATGCCCAGAAAATAGGCAAATACCATATTATCGATGAAGATGGACTTAACAAATATATTGATCAAGTTTTCCATTATTAATTTATTTAGTATTTGTTTTACTTATCCTCGATAAGTTCTCTGTTTTTGGCTCTCTGAACCCATATAATGACGCCAACAACCATTAATGCCATTGGTGGTAAGATCATCAGACCATTATCTTCATATCCAATGTTATAGATTCCTAACTTTTCCATAATGGGCCAGCCAAACAGCTCTCCTGAACCAAGTAGTTCTCTGAAGAAACCAACTATAACAAGAATAACTCCATATCCTGCAGCATTTCCAATACCATCAAGAAAAGAAGGCCAGGGTTTGTTAGTCATAGCAAATGCTTCAAGTCGCCCCATAATAATACAGTTCGTAATTATTAATCCAACAAATACAGATAACTGCTTACTTACATCATAAGCAAATGCTTTCAAAAACTGATCAACAAGGATTACCATGGATGCTACTACAGTTAATTGAACTATGATCCTTATTCGTGGAGGGATATAATTTCTGAGCAATGAAATTACAACATTGGATACCGAAAGCACTACAACAACTGAAAATGTCATAACAATGGCAGGTTCCAGCTTTGCAGTAATGGCTAAAGCAGAACAAATTCCTAAAACCTGAACTGTAATTGGATTATCATCGTTCAGAGGATTAGTCAGTAATTTCAGATTCTTTGAAGAAAATAATGGTTCTCTATCTTTCATTGTAGTATATTAATTCATTTGTTTCTTTAAATATGCTTCATAACTACTAAGACAATCATACAGCATGTACTCTAAGCCTTTAGATGTTAGTGTTGACCCGGAAATTCCATCCACCTGGTTTAAACTATTGGGATCGGCTTTTCCTTTAACTACTTCAATAGAGGTAAACTTTCCTTCTGTTGAGAATATTTTTTTCCCTCTAAACTGATCCTGAAACCAGGAAGTTGTTATTTCCGACCCAAGTCCGGGTGTTTCAGAATCGTGGTCAAAGTCTGTTCCGAAAATTGTTACAAAATCATCATTCAGAGAAACATAACCAAAAATGGCGCCCCACAATCCGATACCCCTGACTGGCAATACATATTCTTTTGTTCCATCATCCAATATTCCAATGAAGACTGGCAAGTTTCTCTCCTCTTCAGATTTACGCAATTCATCTTTCATATTAACTTTGAATGCATCAACGCCTTCAACTATATCCCCTTTTGTATTCACAACATAGGTTTCTTTGATGAATTTGTCATAAAGAGATTCTGCATTGGAGGCATCACTAACGATTTGAATGGAGGCCAGGATCTTTTTCTTCTGTTCTATCTCAATATTCTTTTGCTGTAAAGGTTGCAATATCATTGCAGCCGATGAAAGAATTGCCGCCACAAGGATTACCATTACGGTAGAAAAAATAAAAATATACGTATTACTAAAACTTTTCATAAGGCAAAAATTATTTATGATTTAACCTTAACTCTTTTGAGCCTTCGTTTGATATTAGCTCCAACAACGTAGTGGTCAATAAGAGGAGCAAATACATTCATTAATAGGATAGCCAGCATTACACCCTCAGGATAAGCAGGGTTTAATACTCTGATCAGAATAGCCAGGACACCTGTAAGAAAACCATATATCCATTTCCCTTTTTCTGTTTGTGTTGCGGTAACCGGATCGGTTGCCATGAATACTGCACCGAAGGCAAACCCACCCAATAGCATGTGTTCCCAGGCAGGTAACTCCATATAAGGATTAGCAGCAAACAGGTTCAAAACAAGTCCCATAATTAACCCTCCACCAATCATGGATACAATGATCTTCCAACTTCCTATCCCTGTCCAAATTAAAATAACAGCTCCAATTAATATAGCCAGTACTGAAGTTTCGCCGACAGAACCAGGAATTACTCCCAAAAACATATCTAATTTAGAAGGCATATTTCCAATATTTCCTGCTGCAGCCTCCGCCAAAGGAGTTGCTCCTGAAAATCCATCTATTACTTCGTTCCCTTTTTTCATCATACCAGCAATCCATACTGAATCTCCTGACATCCATCCCGGATACGCGAAAAACAGAAAAGCTCTAACGGTAAGTGCCGGGTTTAGAATATTCATTCCAGTACCACCAAAAACCTCTTTCCCAAGAATAACAGCAAATACAACTGCTATAGCCAGCATCCATAATGGAGTATCAACAGGAACTATAAGCGGGATTAGAAATCCGGAAACAAAATATCCTTCATTTACCTCATGTCTGCGTTTTTGTGCAAAAAATATTTCAATTCCCAATCCAACTACATACGAAACAACAAGTAGTGGAAGAACCTTCAGAAAACCAAAACCAAACTTCATCCAGAATGAAGCATCTTCACCAAAGGCAAGAAAATGCCAATGCCCAATATTCCACATCCCAAATAAAAGTGATGGGATAAGCGCAATAAAAACCACTATCATAGACCTCTTCATATCCATAGTATCTCTGATATGAGCACCCTTTGATATTGTAACAGTATTCGGAACATACAGAAAGGTTTCAATAGCATCAAACGTTGAATGAAACATTTCAAATTTTCCGCCTTTCTCAAAGTTTGGCTTGATCTTGTTAATGTAATTCCTTAATAATTTCATTATTTACAAGTTATCAACTTAATGAACAATTCAATTTTAAAATTCTATCCAAATTCTTTAATCATCAGATCAAATCCTTGACGCAGTATTGATTGCACCTCGGTTTTTGAAGTGCATACAAATTCACACAATGCCATATCTTCTTCAGCAATTTCATATATTCCCAGGTTCTCCATTAAATCAATGTCCTCAATAAAAATTGCTTTAAGTAAATGGACAGGATAAATATCCATTGGTAACACCTTTTCATATTCACCGGTAATTACAAAGGCTCGCTGGCCGCCATTAAGGTTAGTATCAGCAACAAATTCCCTGTTTGGCATCAACCATGAAAAATAGGATCTGGAAGTACTAAACTTTTTAAGCCTGGGCATTGCCCAACCGAAAAATTCATGAGAATTCCCCTCTGGTATTACAGTTACTTGTGAATCATAAAAACCAACATATCCTTCACGACTAATAGCGGTTCCTGTAAGAACATTACCACTTATGAATCTTAGGTTCCCTCTTTTTATATTACCTTCAATCATGCATTTTACAGATGCGCCAATAGCTATCTTATAATATTGTGGATTCTTTATCTCAGAACCGGCAAGTGTAACAACTCTTTCCGGATCTAAAACTCCTTTTTCAAACAACTTCCCAATGGTTACTACATCCTGAGGATTTACAACCCAAACCACCTCTCCTTTATTTATCGGATCAACATGGTGTATCTGTACACCAACATTCCCGGCAGGATGTGGTCCGGAGAATTCAGTGACTTCAATATTCATCAATGAAGAAAACACCGATTCATTGAATGTACCTGCTTTAACACCAATATGGATTTTCCCAATGGTTAATTCAGAAAGAACATCTACTCCTACCTGAAGGGAATCGACATATTCTTTAAGGATAAAGTTATAGTCTGGTGCAAGGGGTGATGAATCAAAGCCAGAAATAAAAATTGCCTTTGGCTTATCTTCCGGATTGGCAATAACATTAAATGGTCGCTGACGAATAAATGGCCATAAACCGCTTTCTAATAACAATTCAATAATCTCTTCACGAGATAAGTTTTTAGGGTCTCCTTTCTTGAATACAATTGCCGAGTTCTTTCCATCAGGCTGGATAACAACCTCAAGTATTTTCCTTCTTTCACCCCTGTTTACCGCTACAACTTTTCCACTAACAGGTGAAGTAAATTTAACTTCAGGCCTGTATTTGTCAAAAAAAAGTGGTGAGCCTGCTTTTACTTCATGATCGACCTTAACAGCTAATTTAGGAGTTAATCCCGGAAAGTCAGTTGGTTTAAGAGCATATAAATCTGTAAGTTGAGGCGTAACCAGAGTCAGGGCAGGTTGTCCTTTGAGCCTGATGTCCAGTCCCTTCTTGATTTTAACGACCATAGTAGTCTTTTATTTTTATTTATTTTGAGATAAAAATATGTAAATTTTAGATTATATTCTATTTGATAAAGAATTTATTCAAAAAAGAAAATCATACAAATTTGTTAATATGTTGAGAAATAGATAATATTGAAGTTGATGTTTTTAATCATTTTCTGGTTCCCTGTTTCTAATCTGTCTCTAAAAAAGGATCAAAAGTTAGTAAATAAGAATTTTATACAATGAACCCCTCATCCTTAAGTAGGTTAAATTTAGAGGTACAAGAACAAAAGGGCATGTATAAAGATATAATGCTTCTAAGGATGAGGGCTCACCGAACACCATTAAAAAATAATTTAACTTGTGAGGTAACAGGGACCAGAGGATTTAGCTACCAGCATTCAACAATTAATTAACATTCAGAACTTTAAATAAAGCTTTAAACACATGAAATACTACTTTGTAGTAAAGGCTTTGCCTTTATTTCACAGGGCAAGTCATGGAAAAACCTCGTAAAACGTCAACAACGTGCAGTTTCGGGGTAACTCATTTCTTAACTACAAACAACATTGGAAGTAAATTTGTTCA
>JAUWMO010000011.1 GCA_030613125.1 Bacteroidota bacterium
GGTGTTCGGTGAACCGACAGCGCCTAGCGCTGGAGCTCACGAATACCTTATAAAATTGACTCTTTATGAGTAACCCTCATCCTACATTTTTTGTTATAATTAATTATACATTTCCTTTTGTTTTTGCACCTCTTTTTTTAAACCTCTTAAGGATGAGGGTTTCATGTTCGGTTCATAATTCGAAGCAGGATAAGATCAGGATATTTCTTTTAGAATATTCCTGTAACTAACTTTTTCTGAAATAATTTCACGTACTTTTGAGACCGGGATTCGATCCTGTTTCATGGAGTCACGATAACGTATAGTTACAGTATCATCCATAGAGGTCTGATGGTCAACGGTTATGCAATATGGGGTTCCGATAGCATCTTGCCGCCGGTATCTTCTTCCTATAGAATCTTTCTCTTCATACTGGCAATTGAATTCATATTTCAACTCATCCATGATCTGATGTGCTTTTTCAGGGAGCCCGTCTTTCCTCACTAATGGTAAAACAGCCAGTTTTACCGGAGCAAGTATAGCCGGAATTTTCAAAACAACCCTGTCTTCAAGCTTTCCCTCAGCATTGGGTGCTTTCTCCTCAGAATAAGCATTTGACAAAATTAACAAAAACATTCTGTCAAGACCAATGGAGGTTTCAACCACATACGGAGTATAGCTTTCTTTTGTGTCGGGATCGTAAAATTGTAGCTTTTTCCCCGAGAACTTCTGATGCTGTGAAAGGTCAAAATCTGTTCGTGAATGAATACCTTCAACCTCCTTAAATCCTATGGGATATTTAAACTCTATATCAGTGGCAGCATTAGCATAGTGGGCTAGTTTGTCGTGATCATGAAAGCGTAATTTACTGGTGTCGCTCACCAGGGCCTTATACCACTTCATGCGTTTATCTTTCCAGTAATCAAACCATTTAAGCTCTTCGCCTGGTTTTATAAAAAACTGCATTTCCATTTGCTCAAACTCCCGCATTCTGAAGATAAACTGGCGGGCAACAATTTCATTTCGGAAAACTTTTCCTATCTGGGCAATGCCAAAAGGAATTCTCATCCTGCCTGATTTCTGTACATTCAGGAAATTAACAAAAATGCCCTGGGCGGTTTCTGGCCTGAGATAAATGGAATTGGCTTCTTCATTGACTGATCCAAGTTTTGTATCGAACATCAGATTAAATTGTCTTACATCTGTCCATTCTCTGGAGCCGGAAACAGGGTCTGCAATTTCGCAATCAATGATTATCTGCCTGATCTCAACAAGATCATTATTATTAATTGCTTTAACGAATCTCTCATTGATTTTATCAATTTTTTTCTGGTTTGCCAGTATTCTTGGATTAGTTTCCCGGAATTTCTGCTCTTCAAACTGGTCACCAAACTTTTTAGCTGCCTTACTAATTTCCTTCTCTATTTTTGCTTCCAGTTTTTCAATATAGTCTTCAATCAGGTCATCAGCTCTATATCTTTTTTTTGAATTCTTGTTATCAATTAAGGGGTCTTTAAAAGCCCCAACATGGCCTGAGGCTTCCCAAATATCAGGATGCATAAAAATAGCGGAATCAATTCCAACAATGTTTTCATGGAGCAGAACCATAGAGTCCCACCAGTACTTTTTTATATTATTTTTAAGTTCAACACCATTTTGACCATAGTCATAAACTGCACTAAGCCCGTCGTAAATTTCACTTGAGGGGAAAATAAATCCGTATTCTTTTGAATGTGCAATTAATTTTTTAAACAGATCATCCATAAGTTTAATTATAATATTGAAAACCTTGTCTTCATCTTCTTTCTTAATTCCCGTAGTGAAATAAATCGAAAGTTTATTTCAAAGCAATAATTCACAGGGCAAATTTGCGAAGCTCTGTTTTTATTAAATCGAATAATCCACAAAAGTAAGAAAATATCATTGCCTTGTGAAGTAGTCTGAGTATTGTTATATCAGACAGTTGGAAAAAATACCAAAAGCTTTTTTAATTGTTTATGAATAATTCGGGTTATTTATGAAATGGTATTTACAAAAGCAATTTTTATCTTTGTTTTAATAAATAACAATTAATTAATGAACTTAGCCCTTTTAGCTAATGGGACAGTATCACGAAGTAATAGATTGGGTTAATATTTTCATGTTTATCCATGAAGACAAAAGTTGATTTTCTTGTAATAGGATCGGGACTTGCCGGTTTAAGTTTTGCTTTAAAAGTAGCTGATAAAGGTAAAGTTCTGGTTATCTCAAAGACCACTCTTGAGGAGAACAATACAAAATATGCGCAAGGTGGCATAGCATCTGTGACCTATTCTCCCGATTCCATTGAAAAACATGTTAAAGACACGCTTATTTGTGGTGATGGGTTTTGCAATCCTGAAGTTGTTAAAATGGTAGTGTTGGAAGCCCCTGACAGAATTGACGAATTGATTGATATGGGAGTCGAATTTGATAAAAACATTTCAGGGAAATATGATCTGGCCAGAGAAGGAGGCCATACTGAATATAGAATATTACATCATAAGGATTCTACCGGTTTAAAAATTCAAAATGCATTACTAAAAAAAGTAAGCACTCACCCGAATATTGAAACCAGAGAACATTCATTTGCTATTGACCTTATTACTCAACATCATCTTGGCAAGTTGGTGAAAAGATCACATACCGATACAGAATGCTACGGAGCTTATGTCCTTGACCTTCCCTCAGGGAAAGTAAATAAGGTATTGGCAAAAATTACAGTAATTGCTACAGGAGGTATTGGAAGCCTGTATATGACTACTACAAATCCTGGTGTTGCCACCGGTGACGGGATTGCATTATCATACCGTGCAAAAGGAATAATTGAGAACATGGAATTTGTTCAGTTTCATCCCACTTCATTATATAATCCTGGTGAAAATCCGTCCTTTCTGATTACAGAAGCCATTAGAGGGTTTGGTGGTATACTAAAAAATTCCAGGGATGAAAGTTTTATGGAGAAGTACGATAAACGTGGAAGCCTTGCTCCAAGGGATATTGTTGCCAGGGCTATTGATAATGAAATGAAAATTAGCGGAGAAGATTTTGTATGGCTTGACTGTACACATCTTGATCCCGTTGCACTGGTAGATCATTTCCCAAATATTACACAAAAATGTCTTAGTCTGGGTATTGATATTAGAAAAGACCCAATTCCTGTAGTCCCTGCGGCACATTACCAGTGTGGTGGAATTAAGGTGAATATGAATGGCTTAAGTAGTATAACCAATTTATATGCAATAGGTGAAGTGGCTTCCACTGGTTTGCATGGAGCAAACAGGTTGGCTTCAAATTCACTTATGGAAGCTGTAGTTTATGCCCACCGGGCCGCAAAGGATTCAATTAAAAGGATTGATAATATTGGTATAAACGAGAATATTCCGGAATGGGACTATAGTGGAACAAGTCACCCTGAAGAGATGATTCTGATTACGCAGAACTATAGGGAAATGCAACAGATCATGAGTATTTATGTTGGAATATTCAGGTCAAATCTTCGGCTCGAAAGAGCTCTCAGAAGGCTTGAAATAATATATAATGAAACAGAAAGTTTATATAAAAGATCAACACTTTCTCAAAAATTATGTGAATTGCGCAATATGATAAATGCAGGATATTTGGTGATAAGAATGGCTCAAACCCTTCATGAAAGCAGAGGTCTTCATTATACTATAAGCTACCCCAATAAGAAACGAAGCTCTGAGTTTTAGCAGTTATTACGTGCTGATACAGAACACAGTATAAGAATCGTACAAAAAGTAAAATACGTATTATCTAATTTGAATATTAAGAGATATTGATTCATGCAACAGTATCTTGCCATGAAGATTCTGCATGTGGCATTTCAAAGTCTTTATATTCTTCAGCTATTAAATCCAGAATGGCAATTATCTCCTCTGGTACCATTGAGGTTAACAGTTTAATTCTGGTTTCTTTAAAGTTTGGTAATCCTTTAAAATAATTGGAAAGATGACGTCTCATTTCATAAATTCCTCTTGGTTCTTCTTTCCATTCTAATGATTTATGAAAATGCAGTTTAGCTAAATTAACTTTCTCAGCTATTGATAGTGGTGGTAATAGTTTACCTGTATCAAGAAAATGTCGGATTTCCCTGAAAATCCATGGTCGGCCAATAGTAGCTCTTCCGATCATAATCCCGTCAACTCCATATTTGTTAAACATCTCATTTGCAACTTCAGGATTATGAATATCACCATTACCAAAAACAGGTATATGTATATCAGGATGATTTTTGACCTCTCCAATTAGTGTCCAGTCAGCTTTTCCTTTATACATTTGATTTCTGGTCCTGCCATGAATTGTTATGGCTTGAATCCCCACGTCCTGAAGTCGTTTGCTTATTTCCAGGATATTTTTATTTTCTTCATCCCATCCGAGGCGGGTTTTAACAGTAACCGGAATATTTGTAGTTTTTACGATTGCTTCTGCAATCTGTATCATAAGTGGAACATTTCTGAGCATTCCGGCACCAGCACCCCGGTTAGCAATTTTCCTTACAGGACATCCAAAATTTATATCTATAATGTCAGGTCTTGATTCTTCAGCAATTTTGGCGGCTTCTACCATTGGACTAATCAAATGCCCATATAATTGAATACCTATAGGCCTTTCATAATTAAATATATCAAGCTTCTTTACGCTTTTTCGTCCATTCCGGATAAGTCCATCAGAGGAGATGAATTCAGTAAATACTAAATCTGCGCCAAGTTGCTTGCAAATATACCGAAACGATGGATCAGTGACATCCTCCATAGGTGCAAGCAATAAAGGCTTGTTCTTCAATTCAATATTTCCTATTTTAATCAAATCGAAAAATATTAGTTATTTTCGAGGGCAAAATTAGGAAAAAAGGGAAAATGCATACAGGTTATTTTAATAATATACATCCATTTACAAAAATCATTTTATCTTTTGTAATTGCGATAATCTTATTTTTCATTGTGAGCTTTGTGGGAGCGACTATTCCAATGCTGGTTTTTGATGTGAGCATGGAAAAATTAATGAGTTCTCTTCAAGACTATTCAGATCAGGAAAATATTTCTCTTATGAAGTATTTTCAGATTTTGCAAACATTAGGTTTATTTATTATCCCGGCAATTTTACTGGCAGTATTGTTTTTTAAGCAGGGGTTAAAGCAATTTGGATTTCAAGAAAAAACTACAATCACTACTTTGGGGTGGGTAGTGGTTATCATTCTTTTTGGATTACCGGTTATAAATGTTTTTGCTGAATGGAATTCCGGAATGAAGCTTCCTTCCTCTCTTTCATCCCTGGAAACTGTTTTAAAAAATATGGAAGAAAGTGCTGCACAACTTACCAATGCATTTTTAAGCACAAATACTTTCAGTGGTCTTTTGGTTAATTTATTAATGATTGCAGTTCTTCCGGCCATTGGGGAAGAGTTGTTTTTCAGGGGATTAATCCAGCGCTTTTTTATTAACTGGACAAAAATTCCATGTATGGGAATTGTTCTTGGGGCATTTCTTTTCAGTTTTATGCATTTACAATTTTATGGTTTTATTCCGCGAATGTATATGGGAATTATTTTTGGACTCATCTATTATTGGACCGGCTCCATGTGGTTACCCATCCTTGCCCATTTTATTAATAATGGAACAGCTGTGATGGTCTATTATTTTTTCGGAGAAGAAGTTGCAGAAAACAAATTTGATACTATAGGAACACAGGAAGGGAATTGGTATTTTTTTGTATTCAGCCTTGCTTTTGTATTTGTGGCTTTGTGGCAAATTTCCAAAGAAAAAAAGTCAGAAACCATTAATATTTAGGGATGTATTGGTAATATAAAGAAAAGACCCTCTATCTCATCTCTTCCTGTTTGGCCTGGAAATGAAGGTTTTTTTGAAGTTCATTCTTCCTGAATATGTAAACCAACCCATATTGTTTTGCTTCTTCACGTTTCCTCTCTTCTGGCAGATCCTTAAAGTGATCTTCTATCTCATTCCAGATTTGTAATATTATTTCATCTGCCTGAACCCTCAAAGAAGCTAACCTTTCCAGAGCAAGTCTGTTTTTTTTCTGAAGGATTTTTTGAAAATTATAGGCATCAATGAACAGTTCATATCTGACTTTAACGACAGCAATGGTTGGATTAGTAATGCAGGTAACTCCCTCCCTGATCCTGACAGATTCTCCTTCGATTATTTTTTGACCAAATTCAATAATTTCTTTTTCTGTTTTTAGGGAAGGTAAAGTCTTCAAGTCTTTGTTTAATCCAAAGTAACTTCTTGTTTGTGGGGGAAGTTCACCTCGTATTATGGCCATGTTCAATACCTGAATGAAATGAGAAATATATAACCTGGCCTTCTTTAAAGCCTCTATATACCTATCGTTATTATTTACCTGGAGTTGATAGGCCTGTTTTTGAAGTAATAAAGCCTGTTCAAGTGTATGGATAAAGGATTGAAGTTTTAATAAGCTATTTTGGCTGAAAGCAAGTTTAAAAGGAGGTAATTCTTGTCCTTTGCTATAGGCACTTTTCAGTGCTTTTATGCGGGCAGCATCTGTATTCGGTAATCTTCTGTAGGGCATATGTTCTTAATACGTAAGTATTTAAAAAAGGTTAGGTTCCATGCGAATATAGTTGAAATTTAAATAATATCCAGTCCATTCGCATAAAAATTCTGAGTGCATAAAATGCTTTTGTATACTGGATTTTATACGAATCAAAAAGCTCAAATTTGAGTTTTCTGACATATGCATGTATTTGCTATGTTTCCGTACAATATAACCTCTTCTCAAGGGTTATATGAACTAAAAGAAATGATCTCCTGACCAAAGAGAATTTTAACCGGATTAATTAACTTTTTTACCAGACTATGGTATTTGAAGGTTTTGATATAAGAATAATTGATAGTATTTTTAGGAAGATTCGAAATACCTTTATTCACAAAAAAATATGGTAAAATGTTTGATGTAAAAGTATACAAATCGCGCCGTACTCGATTGAAAGAACAAATTGGTTCAGGAATTATATTGTTCCTGGGAAATAATGAATCCAGTTTTAATTACCCTGCCAATACTTATCGTTTCAGACAAGACAGTGACTTCCTTTACTTTTTTGGAATAGATCATCCGGAACTTGCAGCTATAATTGATGTTGATTCAGGCGACGAATATATTTTTGGAAATGATTTTATTTTGGATGATATAATATGGATGGGTCCTCAACCTACGATTGAAGAACAGGCTATAATGGTTGGAGTAAAAAAGACTTTTCCATTAATAAAACTTGGTGATATGGTAAGGGAGACCAGTGCTAATAAAAGAAAAATACATTACCTGCCTCCTTATCGTGGAGAAAATTTAATAAGAATCGGAGATTTGTTAAATACAACTCCATTAGTAGTAAATGAAAATGCTTCTGTTGAGCTTATTAAAGCGGTTATAAAACTGCGATCAATCAAAGAAGGATGTGAAATTAAGGAAATTGAAAAAGCCATTGAAATAGCATACCACATGCATATTACTGCCATGAAGATGGCTAAACCCGGGGTTATTGAAAGAGAGATAGCCGGAGCAATAGAAGGAATAGCCGCCAAAATGGGCGGAGGAATTTCATTTCCGATAATTCTTAGCATCAACGGACAAACACTGCATAATCATTATCATGGTAATATATTAAAAGAAGGAAGGATGATGGTGACAGATGCCGGAGCAGAATCTCTGCTTCATTATACAAGTGATATTACACGAACGGTGCCGGTAGGAGGTAAATTTAATGAAAGGCAGAGGCAGATATATGAAATTGTATTACAGGCAAATACTGAAACCATAAAGATTGTAAAACCGGGGGAAACAAATAAAAATACTCATTTGTTAGCCGCGGAAATAATAGCAATGGGACTTAAAGACCTGGGGTTTATGAAAGGGGATATAAAAGAAGCTGTTAAACAGGGAGCACATGCCTTGTTCTTTCCTCATGGGCTTGGACATCACATGGGCCTTGATGCTCATGATATGGAGGGCCTGGGTGAAAACTATGTTGGTTATGATGATGAGATTAAGAGGAGTGATCAGTTTGGTTTTGCCTTCCTGAGATTTGGAAAAAAATATGAACCCGGACATGTATTTACCATAGAGCCAGGAATTTATTTTATACCTGCCCTGATTGACATGTGGAAAAGCAAAAACAAATTCGTTGACTTTATTAATTATGATAAGGTAGAGAAGTATAAAGATTTTGGAGGCATTCGCATTGAGGATAATATACTTGTAACTTCAGAAGGGTACAGAGTTCTTGGAAAACCCATTCCAAAAACAATAACAGAAATTGAAGAAACTATGCGGGGTTAAAAGTTATTATCAGGAAATTTTTGCAGCAAGAAATTCCCTGTTCAAACGTGCTATGTTTGTGAGTGATATTTCTTTCGGACATTCAGCCTCACAAGCACCTGTATTTGTGCAATTTCCAAATCCCAATTCATCCATTTTCTTAATCATAGCCTGTACCCTTTCTTTGGCTTCAACCTGTCCCTGTGGAAGAACAGCATATTGTGAAACTTTTGCAGATATAAAAAGCATTGCGGAAGCATTTTTACAAGCTGCAACACAGGAACCACAACCTATACATACCCCGGCATCAAATGCTATTTCTGAATTTTCTTTTTTGATAGGGATGGAATTTGCTTCCGGTGCTGCACCTGTATTTACCGAAATATATCCACCGGATTGTATTAACTCGTCAAACGCATTTCTGTCTATAATCAGATCTTTGAGTACTGGAAAAGCTTTGGAACGCCAGGGTTCCACCGTGATTTTATCTCCGTCCTTGAAAGCACTCATACTCAGTTGACAGGTAGTCACCCCTTTTTGAGGACCATTGGGACGGCCGTTGATATATAAGCCGCAGCTCCCGCAGATGCCTTCCCTGCAATCACTGTCAAAAGCGATGGGAATCTCACCCTCCATGATAATTTTCTCATTCAAATAATCCAACATCTCTAGGAAGGTCATTTCTTTGGAAACATCATCCAATTTATATGTAACAAATTTTCCTTTATCTTGTGAAGTTTTCTGTCGCCAGATTTTAAGTGTTATTTTCATTACGGTGGTACTTAAATATTTAAAAATTCATCCTGTTGGTTAGGAGAAATATATAATGGCTCTATTTATAACTTCTTTGGGTGACTTTAACGAATTCAAACGTCAACTGCTCCTTATGTAATTTGGGAGGTGTGTTTTCGTCAACATATTCCCAGGAAGCCACATAGGAGTAATTTTCATCGTCCCGTTTGGGTTCTCCTTCTTTAGTTTGAAATTCTTCCCGGAAATGAGCACCGCAGGATTCTTTTCGATTCAAGGCATCTAAAATAATTAACTGAGCAAGGTCAAAGAAATCAGCGACCCGCTTGGCTTTTTCAAATTCCTGATTCAATTCATACAGCCCTCCGGGTATTTTGAGATCTTTCCAGAATTCATCATTTAGCTCTTTTATCATTTCCAGAGCTTTTTTAAGTCCCTCCTCATTTCGTTGCATACCAGAATATGTCCATAAAATATTTCCGAGCTTTTTATGAAATGATTTAACCGTTTGAGAACCATTTATTGATAGTAATTTTTTTAATTTCTCCAAGACTTCCTTTTCGGCTTGTTCAAATTCTGGGGTATCGGTAGATATTGTTGGGGTCATTATTTCATCAGCCAGATAATCGCCAATGGTCACGGGAAGGATGAAGTATCCATCGCCTGCGCATTGCATAAGAGAGCTAGCCCCCAAGCGGTTGGCACCATGGTCGCTGAAATTAGCCTCACCGATAGCATACAATCCGGGAATAGTGGTCATCAGATTAAAATCCACCCATAAACCACCCATTGTGTAATGAGAAGCCGGATAGATACGCATAGGTTCTTCATAGGGATTGATCCCGGTTACTTTACGATACAGATCGAAAAGGGTACCGTACTTTCCAACAATAGTTTCCTTTCCCTGGTTTTGAATGGCATCTCTGAAATCCAGATAAACTGCAAGACCCGTTTTACCAACACCATAACCTGCATCACATCTTTCTTTTGCGGCTCTTGAAGCCACATCCCTTGGGACAAGATTCCCGAAAGCAGGATATTTGCGTTCGAGATAATAATCCCTGTCTTCTTCGGGCACTTCGTTAGGGGGGCGCTTTTCATCCTTTTTTTTAGGGACCCATACTCTACCATCGTTTCTAAGAGATTCAGACATCAGGGTGAGTTTAGACTGGTATTCATTTAAAACAGGAATACTGGTGGGATGGATTTGTGCCATGCTCGGATTAGCAATTAGTGCTCCTTTTTTATAAGCTGCAAGCGCAGCTGAGCCATTAGAATTAATAGCCAGAGTAGAGAGGTAATATATTGTTCCATATCCCCCTGTAGCGAAAACAATAGCATGGGCAGAATGCCGTTCAATTTCACCTGTTAGCAAGTTTCTTGTAATAATCCCTCTGGCTTTTCCTTCAATCACTACTAAATCGAGTACATCTCTGCGACTGAATAATTTTATCTTGCCTGCTTTTATTTGTCTGCTCATGGCTTGGTATGCTGCCAGGGTACATTGCTGGCCTGTTTGTCCTTGCGCATAAAAGGTTCTGGAAACCTGAACTCCTCCAAATGAACGATTCGCAAGATAGCCACTGTATTCCCTTGCAAATGGTACACCCTGGGCTACATACTGATCAATAATGTTATTGGAGATTTCTGCGGCTCGGTAAACATTGGCCTCCCTTGCCCGGAAATCACCCCCCTTGATCATATCATAAAACAGGCGATAATCACTGTCAGCATCGTTCTTATAATTTTTGGTTGCATTGATCCCTCCCTGAGAAGCAATGGAGTGTGCTCTTCTTGGTGAGTCATGAAACACAAATACTTTTACGTTATATCCAAGTTCTCCAAGTGATGCAGCTGCCGATGCACCTGCTGCACCGGCTCCAACAACAATAATATCCAGCTTCTTTTTGTTTGCAGGACTAACAAGTTTTACGGAGGCCTTGTGTTTTGTCCATTTTTCAGCCAACAGTCCTTCGGGTATTTTAGCATTTAATTTTGTCATAATCTGATGCTTACTTGTTATTTAAAAAAGTATATGATCACTGGAATTATGGCAAATCCCAATGGTACAATGATCGAATATAATGTTCCAATCAATTTGATCGTAGGTGTATATTTTGGATGATTTAATCCAATGGTCTGAAAAGCTGACTGGAAAGCATGATGTAAATGAAAAGCCAGAAAAAGGAAGCATATCAAATAAATGATCGAATAAACAGGTATTTTAAACAATTTATGTGCCATATCATAGAAGTTTTCCGGATCACCTTCAACCCAGCCAAGTTTGACAAAGTAAAAATTCACAAAATGTATAATGAGGAAAATGAATATTATTACTCCGAGATAAATCATATATTTTGAGAAGAAGGATGTCTGTGATGAATGATGTTTAATATATTTTTTTGGCCGGGCTAGCCAGTTTTGGATCTGAAGGATCACTCCCCAGGTAATATGAATCAGGAATCCTGCAAACAGTACCAATTCAAATGCCTTAATTATTGGATTGGCAGCCATAAAATTGGCGGCATTATTAAAAGGATTGGGATCATCTGATAAAAGAAAAAGATTAATTGTAAGATGAACCAGAAGAAAAATAATCAAAAAAAGGCCGGCAAGGGCCATAACAATTTTTTTTGCGACTGATGTACCAAGAAAACTTCTCATGAGGTTTTATAATTGATGTTAATTAACTTACGAAAATAATTTTGAATATTTATGAAGTCATAAATGTATTTTTTTATATATGTTTATGCAATGTTGCAAAACATTATTTCAATAATTTAAAATTAGTCTAAAAAGTAGTATAAATAAGTTGATTTGATAAATGGTTCACTCAATTAAGTTCAAAACGTTAAGAATCCGGTTCCGTGATGAAGGTACAGGATTTCCGATCATACTATGGAGTTGCTTGCCGAATCAGTAAAAAAGGTTATGGATTATCTTAGTCTTGAAAAAGTTTTCCTGATGAGTCATTCAATCGGGGGCTATGTAACACTCGCATTTCTGGATTTGTATCCTGAACGTTTAAGTGGATTTTCATTAATACAAAAGTAATTCCGGGGAATTATTCAGATAAATATTTCACTGCTTCCTGAAGTGTATAATCAATATCTCTCCAGATAGGATAAAAACCTGCATTGTCTAACATATTTCTCGCAATATATGCTTTAATTTCAGTATGTATCAGGAATTCTGATTCTTCAATATCCTTTTGTGAAGGTTTAACACCATTGGATGCTGCATATTTGACAAATTTGTTGAAAAGATCTTGTAATTCCAGATATATTTTAAGATCTGTGACATTTTTATAAGCCTCAAGTGAAGACCGGTTCTGGTCAGTATATTTAAAGGCGTACCGGTACATCAGGCCCCTGTTCCTCACTTGTCTGAAATAAGGTGTTATTCCGGTCGTATCAATAGGAATAAAAATATCAGGCATAATTCCGCCTCCGCCATATACAATTTTTCCTTCAGGTGTGGTATATTTCAATGAATCAGCAAAATGAATACTATCCGCTATCTGGAATTCACCGTTCAGGTATCTATCCTGTAAATCATGGTAATAGTCTTCAGTTCCGTTTGTATATGGCTTTTGAATGCAACGGCCTGTTGGAGTATAATACCTGGCAACAGTAAGCCTTATCATACTGCCATCATGAAGTACAAGGGGTTCCTGGACTAATCCCTTTCCAAAGGATCGCCGGCCCATTATGGTACCTCTGTCATTGTCCTGAATAGCTCCTGCAAGGATTTCACTGGCCGAAGCAGACAGTTCATCTAACAGTACAATAACTTTTCCTTTCTGAAATTTACCCGCTCCGTCAGCATAAAAATTTTCCCTTGCCTGTGAACGTCCTTCGGTATATACAATTAATTTTCCTTTACTTAAAAACTGGTTTGCCATTTTGGTGGCAACATCCATGTACCCACCACTGTTTCCCCTAAGGTCAACAATCAGTTGGTTCATCCCTTCCTGTCCCAGTTTATCCAGAGCTTTCTGAAATTCGTTATAAGTAGTTCTGGCAAACTTGCTGATTTTAATATATCCTGTAGAGTCATTAACTATATATGCAGCGTCAACACTGTAAAGCGGAATTTTGTCCCTGGTTATATCAAAATCGAGTATTTCAGTAGTAGATCTCCTTTGTATACCAACTTTTACTTTTGTTCCTCTGGGACCTTTGAGTTTTTTCACAATATCGTCCTGATGAATTTTAACGCCTGCCACAATTCTATCATTTATCCTTACAATTCTGTCGCCAGCAATGATCCCAACCTTTTCAGATGGACCACCAGAAATTACATTTATTATTATTACTGTATCATTGGGCATATTGAATGAGACACCTATCCCCTCAAAATTTCCCTCAAGGGGTTCAGAAATTCTTGCAACATCCCTGGCAGGAATATAAATTGAATGTGGATCAAGCTGTTCCAGAATGTTAGGGATAGCCACCTCCTCAAGGTCTTTACGGTCTACTGAATCAACGTATTCGGCCTCAATGAAGTTGAGAATACCACTCAATTTATCAATCCTCAAATTAAAAACACTTCCCTGATTTATCTGGGACTTATTTAGTTGAATACCTAATAAGATACCTCCTGCCAATACAATTGAAAGCAGAATTGGAAGGTAAATTGTGATTTTTTTATTCTGATATTTGTTATTTTTTTGCATTCAATTGAATATTAACTTATAAACAAGTCCAAACTACAATTTCATATAAACAGTTTCAATATTTGCTCGTTCTAAAAGATCCAAACCCGTTTCATTACGGTACTTTTCAGAAAAGACAACCCTTTTTATACCTGATTGTATAATAAGTTTTGAACATTCCAGACAAGGAGAGGAGGTAACATACAGTGTTGCATTTTCACTGCTGTTATTTGATTTAGCAACTTTCGTAATTGCATTGGCTTCTGCATGTAAAACATAAGGTTTGGTCTTACCTGTATCGTCTTCACAAATATTCTCAAATCCTGCCGGTGTCCCATTATAACCATCTGATATTATCATCCGGTCTTTCACAATTAATGCTCCGACTTTTTTTCTGATACAATACGAATTTTCAGCCCAGGTCCCAGCCATTTCAAGGTAGCGTTTATCAAATTGTGTTTGTCTTTCTCCGTATGGCTTCAACGGGCTGCTTTTTTCATTCATTTCAGTGGCAATTTACATATAAAAACCCTCATAAAAGAGGGCTTGTTTGTACCCAGGGCCGGGGTCGAACCGGCACGGTATTGCTACCACTGGTGTTTGAGACCAGCGCGTCTACCAATTCCGCCACCTGGGCTTGTACAAAAAACAATTTTTATAATAATATTAAGCAAAATATATAACAGTTAATTCTTACTGCTGGTGGCGGAATTGTCCCTCACTACTACCTGGCCCCTTCCTAAAATAGTCCACCGGACTATCTGAAGTATGAAAGTTGAATTAAAAACGATGATAAAATTCTTCATTCATTAATCATCTTTCATCATTTCCAAAATTCACCAGAAGAATGGATTGCGAAGATAATTATAAGTTTTAGCAGCACAAAACTTTTAAATAAAGAAAAATAATCAGATATTCACCTACATGCTTTTTAACATTTATAAAATTGATATTTGTTAGCTTTTTTCTATAAAGCATCTTGTTAACTTTGCTGATACGTAACTAAAAAAATTTTCAAACCAAAATGGAACAAGTAAATATCAGATTCAAAGAAACTTTGCACAACCTTGGAATAGAAAAAGTCAATAAAGGTGTTTCAACAGGCACTAACTGGTTCAAAACCAAAGGAGCTTTGTCAGAATCAGAATCTCCGGTTGATGGAAGTATCATTGCAAAAATACAAACCGCTACGGCTGAAGATTATGAATATGTAGTGGGGAAAGCACAGGATGCGTTTAAAATATGGCGGGAGATACCGGCACCGCAGAGGGGGGAAGTTGTTCGTCAGATCGGTCTGGCATTACGTAAAGCAAAAAAAGATTTGGGTAAACTTGTCACACTTGAAATGGGGAAGATCTTTCAGGAAGGAATGGGTGAGGTACAGGAGATGATTGACATATGTGATTTTGCAGTTGGACAGGCCCGGCTTCTGAATGGATATACAATGCAATCGGAAAGGCCAAAACACAGACTATATGACCAGTATCATCCCCTTGGTATTGTTGGATTAATCACTTCTTTTAACTTCCCTGTTGCAGTATGGGCCTGGAATTCTATGATTGCAGCAGTTGCAGGTGATGTAGTGATCTGGAAGCCCAGTTCAAAAACTCCCTTAACTGCCATCGCTACTATGAAAGTAATTTCAAAAGTCCTGAAAGATAATAACGTTCCTGAAGGTGTTTTCAATCTGGTTGTGGCGAAATCATCGGTTCTTGGTGATAATTTTGCTGCCGATCCCAGAATACCATTATTTTCTATCACTGGCTCCACCAGGGTTGGGAAAAGAGTTGGGGGTATTGTTGGCGAAAGATTAGGAAAAACAATTCTTGAATTAGGAGGGAATAATGCAATTATTATATCTGAATCAGCAGATCTGGATATGGCAATTCTTTCAATTGTATTCGGTTCGGTTGGAACAGCAGGTCAGAGATGTACCACCACCCGTCGTTTGATAATCCATGAGAAGATATATGACAATGTAAAAAAACGACTTATTAATGCCTACGAACAAGTTTCAAGGAAGATCGGGGATCCCACAAAGGAAGAAACGCTTGTTGGTCCTGTTATAGATGGTGCTGCAGTTCAGTTGTTTCAAAATGCTATGGAAAAAGTAGAAGAAGAAGGTGGAAAAGTTATTTTTGGTGGAAGAGTATTTCAAAAAGCAAAGTTTGGCTCAGATTATTATGTTGAACCGGCAATAGCAGAAGCTCAAAACAATTATGAGATCGTTCAGGAAGAAACATTTGCCCCCATATTATATCTTTTGAAATATAAAACCATTGATGAGGCTATTGAGATCCAAAATGCTGTACCTCAGGGACTATCATCAGCAATTTTTACTCTTAATGTGCGTGAAGCTGAACAATTCCTTTCCGGAGCAGGGTCTGATTGTGGTATTGCCAATGTTAACATAGGAACCTCAGGTGCTGAGATAGGTGGAGCTTTTGGAGGTGAAAAAGATACAGGTGGTGGAAGAGAGTCAGGTTCAGATGCCTGGAAAGCCTATATGCGGAGACAGACCAATACAATAAATTATGGTACCGAACTGCCTCTAGCCCAAGGAATTAAGTTTGAAATATAGTGGTTTGCATTTATTATCCTGCATGCGACAGGATTTTTGACCTTATAAGTTTTAAAACAACCTTATAAATACTGTCGGGGTCGAAGCCACATTCTTTGTATAGTTCCATTTGTGTTCCCTGATCGATAAATTTATCCGGGATACCTAACCGTATAACCCGGGATGAATACCCTTTATCAGAGAAAAATTCAAGTACAGCACTTCCCAGTCCACCAACTATAGTCCCATCCTCAACTGTAATGACTAATTTGAACTTCTTTCCAACTTTATGAAGAATAGATTCATCCAGAGGTTTCACAAACCTCATATCGTAATGTGACACATGAATATGCTCGCGTTTTAACTTATCAACAGCTTTTTTAACAAGATTTCCTGCATGTCCTATTGACAGAATTGCAATATCATCACCTTTGCTGATTTGCCTTCCTTTACCTATTGGTATTTCATTAAATGGTTTTTTCCAATCTGGCATAACCCCTTTGCCACGCGGATATCTGATTGAAAATGCTCCTTTCCCACCTGTTTGCGCAGTAAACATCAAGTTTCGTAGTTCTTCTTCATTCATTGGAGCCGAAACAGTCATATTAGGGATTGACCTGAAATATGCCAGATCATATGCTCCATGATGTGTTGCGCCATCGCTACCCACTAATCCTCCACGGTCAAGGCAAAAGACAACATCCAACTCCTGAAGGGCTACATCATGTATTACCTGGTCATAGGCTCTCTGCATAAAAGTGGAATAAATGACGCAGAAAGGGATCATTCCCTGGGTGGCAAGACCTGCTGAAAACGTAACAGCATGTTGTTCAGCAATACCCACATCAAAAGTCCTTTCAGGAAATTTTTCCATAACCATGTTCATAGAAGATCCTGTAGGCATGGCTGGAGTGATCCCAACAATTTTTGAGTTTTTTTCAGCAAGCTCAATTAAGGTATGTCCGAATACCTCCTGATAATTTATTGGCTGTACTTTATCGGATTTAACTTCAAGGAATTTTCCGGTAATCTTATCAAACTTCCCAGGAGCATGGAAGGCAGTCTGATTAAGCTCTGCCTGTCTAAATCCCTTACCTTTGGTAGTCAAACAATGTAACAGTTTGGGGCCTGAAATGTGTTTCAGATCATTTAATACCTGGGTAAGGTGGATTATATCATGCCCATCAACAGGCCCAAAATACCTGAAATTCAGAGACTCAAAAAAATTACTCTCCTTAAGAAGGGTGCTTTTTAATCCATGTTCAAGTTGCTGGACCAATGAACGGGTATCAGGCCCCAACTTACTCATTTTTCCCAGTAGCTTCCAGACTTCATCCTTAAATCTGTTGTAGGTACGTGAGGTTGTTATATCAAGCAAATATTCATTCAGGGCCCCAACATTCGGATCAATGGCAATTCCGTTATCATTCAGAATAACCAGCAGATTTGTTTTTTCAATCCCGGCATTGTTCAAGCCTTCAAAAGCCAGACCGGCTGTCATTGCACCGTCACCAATTACAGAAACTATCTGACGGTCTTCATTATTATTTGCAGCCGCTACAGCCATTCCCAGAGCAGCAGATATTGAAGTTGATGAATGTCCAACTCCAAAAGCATCGTATTCACTTTCCGACGTTTTAGGGAAACCACTAATACCCTTGTATTTACGGTTTGTATAAAAATTGTCACGACGCCCGGTAATGATTTTGTGTCCATAAGCCTGATGGCCGACATCCCAGATTATCTTATCGTAAGGCGTATTAAAAATGTAGTGTAATGCTACGGTAAGCTCTATAACCCCAAGGCTGGCACCAAAATGGCCGGAATTGGAACTTACAACATCAATGATGAACTCTCTGAGTTCCTTGCTGACCTGGATCAGATCTTCCGGCTTAAGCTTTCTAAGGTCGGAAGGATCAGAAATCCTATATAACAAACCAGTATTTGTCTCACCAGGCATTCAATGAGTATACTTTTAATGAAAAGTAGTGCAAAGATACAAATATTGTAACTAATCAATACCTGGAAAGTGTAAGAAACAGAATATATGATTAAAAAACGGGAGTGAAATTTCTATATTTGCAAGTAAGTATCCAAAATCTAATTATATACTTAGTATTGCTATAGTCTCGTTTATTTAGTTGTCATATTACCTGATAAGCTTTTTTCTTATAACATTTAATAATTACTTTATCTAAACTTTATTTTCATGATTAAAAAAGTGTTTCTCCCGGTTATTATTATAATCATTTCTTTATTCTTTTTTTCCTGTGTTTCTTCAAAACAATTTGCAGAGATTCAGGAACAGAGCAGAAAATATCAGGACGAAAGAGATATGTTAAAAGCTGAAAACGAAAAATTAACGATTAAGAATACTGAAATGACCTCAAAAGTAAAAGTTTTAGAAGATGAGGTTGAAAAACTAACTAAAGAAATTGATAAAAAGTCAGAAGAATTTGAAGGTTTGAATAAAAACTATCAGATACTCAAGCGTGGCTTTCATGACCTTCGAAGTGCCCAGGACCAGTTGGCAAAAGGCAATAACCGTGAAACCAGAAGATTGCTGAAACAACTTCAGACCATCCAGGAAGAACTTATGGCCAGGGAAGATGAATTAAGAGGATTGGGGAAATCTTTAGATGCAAAGAAAAGAAACCTTGAAGAGATGCAGTATGAGGTGGAGAAGAGGAATACCAGGCTTTTAGAACTTGAAAAGATACTGAAACAGAAAGATGCAATGATGGCTGATTTAAAAAATCAGGTTTCCAGTGCATTAATGGGGTTTGAGAACAATGAATTAACTGTTAACATGAAAAACGGGAAAGTGTATGTCTCTCTTGAAGAAAAGCTGCTTATTAAAACCGGCAGTTATTCAGTCGCGCCAAATGGGATCCGGGCAATTAAAAATCTTGCCCGGGTACTCGAGCAAAACAGGGATATTTATGTTTTGATTGAAGGGCATACTGATAATGTTCCATATCGAAGCAGTGGAGGACACATACAGGACAACTGGGATTTAAGTGTAAAAAGAGCTACTTCCATAGTGAAAATATTACTTGACAATTCCAATATTGATCCTAAAAGAGTAACCGCTGCCGGCCGTGGAGAGTTTTACCCTGTCGATCAATCTAATACACCTGAGGCAAGGCAAAAAAACCGGAGGACAGAAATAATTCTGACACCTGACCTGGATAAACTATATGAAATACTTGAAACATATTAGTGAAATTTAAGATTTATGCAATACCAAAAATGCTAAGAAAAAGACTGAAAAAAGAGGGTATTAAATTAAACAAACCATTTGTTATGGAAAGTATCAGTAAAGTTCATTTTGAGCTGCCTGATAAGTTAGACCAGCAGGTTATCAGCATGCATTCTACAGGAGATGATAACAACACCTCCCCAATGGAAATGATAACCAATAATGCGTAAAGAAACAGAACGTAGTCTCCCTCCGGAACCACTGGAGATAAAAGAAAGAGTGAAAGTTACAGGGAATTCAGTGGTGAATGATTCGGCATTCTGGGAAGAGCACAGGCCTATTCCGCTTTCCGGGGAAGAGACTTTAAGTTTTTCCGAAAAAGATTCCATAATCGAAAAAATGAACTCCCCTGAATACAAAGATTCGATTAGGTCAGCCCAGAGGAAATTCAGATTTAAATATTTACTACTGGGAAAAACTTTTGTATATAAGGATGATAGTACTAAATATACTAACCGGTTCAGTATGCCCGGACTTGTACAGCTTTCTTCATTTTCATACAATACTGTTGACGGATTCAGGTATGAAATGGATTTTTCTTATTCATTGACCGATACTTCTGGTCATGTATTAAGGGCAGCAACAGATTTGGCATATGCCTTCCACAGAAAGAACCTTGATGCAGACCTTAGTATAAGTTACATGATTAATCCTTTCAAGATGTCCAGGATAACAATTAATGGCGGACACATTACAATGGATTACGGAAGCGGCATGTCTGTATTTTTAAATACTGGTTATACACTTTTCGCCGAAGAAAATTATAAAAAATACTATCAGAAAGATTATATCCAATTCAGATATTCCCGGGAGATCATTAATGGGATGACATTTGATGGAGATGTTGAATATTTATATAGGCGACCTTTACAAAATCATGCTTCCTTCAGAATAGTGAACTGGAAAGACAAAGAGTTTACAGATAACATACCTTCGCATCCCGATATGGATTCTACTCTGATTGAAGCACACAGGGCTATGTTTTTTACATTTAACTTTAGCTATACTCCCCGGCAGAGATATTATTTGCGAAAAACAGGCAAATATCCTGGAGAGAGCAAGTATCCGACATTCTTCCTGACCTACAGAAAAGCTGTTAAAGGTGTAGGTGGGAGCAGGGCTGATCTTGATTATTTTGAATCCGGTTTAAGACAGGGATTGAATACCGGTTTCGGTGATTTTTTGTTTTATTCAGTTAAAGCCGGGGTGTTTATTACCGGGGGGAAAGTATTCTTTGCTGATTATAAACAATTTGAAACAAATCCCATAATAATTTCCGTTTAATGCCTTATTACAGTTATGCAACACAAAACTGGTATGTTGAAGGCCACATTAGCTGGTCGACTGACCGTTTGTTGTTTAAAAGATTGCCACTGATTAATAATACCTTGATTGAAGAAAACCTGCTTTTCAACTATCTTACCACACCTGACCACCTGAATTATATTGAGATAGGATATGGCTTATCAAACATTTTCCTTATGTTTAATGTTGAAGTTATGGTTGCTATTAAGCAATTTAATAGGTCTTATAATATTGGTTTCAGGATAAGTGCAGCTATTTAAACTTTTTTTAAAAGCAATTTACAGGCAATTTGAACTTGGCATTATATTTGTTTAATAATTACAAAGGCAACTTTTATTGTAAAAATATGTTTTATAACATATATTTTTAATTTATAATTTATAAATAAC
>JAUWMO010000035.1 GCA_030613125.1 Bacteroidota bacterium
TCATTTAATACGATTCAGGGATGAAGAAATACTAAATCGGATAGATTTGGTTATTCTTAAGATTCAGAAATTTATAGATAATATAGGGTTATAAGAACTCCACCCCCCTGCCTTCGCCGCAACGGCTACGTGCAGGCAGGCTTTAAATTCCCCCGCCAGCGGGGGACACATTTATTTATAAATTTATTCGGGCTATATAATGTAGAACAGCGCCATTTTAATACGTTGGTTCAAGATTGAAGTGCAACAGAAGAAGTTTATATTTATGCTGACAATTACAGCAGTACATAACAATTATGTTATTGCAGGGTTTCTATATATTTATTTGTCGGGACAAATTATTAATTTTGTTAAATCTCAATAATGGTTACGTAATATATTTAAAATTATATAAGGATAATCTGGTAATTATTGCGTCAGAAATATAAACCTGACTTGTAAAAGAAAATTAATGGATAAGAATGATTCTTCCATAAGGCTTTATTTATTTGAAAATATTGAAAATTTTGAGCAGAACCTTAATGAGGCGATTCAATCACTTGATGAGGATGCAGTGCATGATTTCAGGGTTGCTTTAAAAAAACTAAGAGCAATATTTATTTTTCTCGGTAAAACTGAGATTTCAGATGTTTCTTTTTCAAATCAGGTGAAAAAATTTAAAAAGGTTTTTAAAGCAGCAGGGATTGTTCGTGATAGGCAGGTACATAAGAACCTGATTGCAAATTATGAGGAAATTTTATCGGCTGATTTTAATGTGTATAAGTTATTTATCGATCAGCAGATATCATCATCTGGTGATGACTTTATTCTGGTTGCAAAAAAAGCTCTTTTAAAATTAAATGTGGATTTCTGGAATGAAATATTAATGAAGGTGCAAAGTATCGATGAGAGTGAGGTACTACAGGGTGCTTTAAAATTTATCCGGGAAAGAATGGAAAAAGTCAGAAGGATCCTTGCAGAAGAGAGTCAGGATTATTACCAGCTACACTTTGTCAGGAAAGTGGTAAAACAGGTACGATATATTTATGAGATGAGAATGTCTTTTGACTGGAATACTCCTGAGCATCAAACTCATTTGGAGGAGTTAAAAACGATTGAAACAATATTAGGGACCTGGCATGACCAGATTACATTGTTAAACGATCTTGAAAAGCATATGGTTTTACTTTCTCAAAGTAATAATAAAAAGACCGGGCAACTTAATATTCTGGCTCAACTGATCAGGAAAGATATTGAGGAGGGGCTTCAACCTTTAAAGTCTGGCTATTTAAAAGAATATAACTGGTTTAAAGGGCTAAAATAAATATTTGGTCACAATCTTGTACAAGTTAATACCAGGAACTATTATTTGCTTCAATTATTATCACGTTTAACTTATTCCGCTCCAGTTAGTCCGGTTATTTTTCTGGGATTTTAATTGCTTTACAAATATTTGATTTTCAGGATTAGATAAGTCAGGGTCATTTTCAAGGATTTTTTCGGCCATATTTCGTGCATATTGCAGGATTTGTCCATCCTGTGCAAGGTTGGCAATCTTCAGAGTGAAGGCTATTCCGCTTTGCTGAATGCCTTCAAGATCACCAGGTCCCCGTAACTTGAGATCAGCCTCAGCAATTTCAAAACCGTCATTTGTTCGTACAATGGTTTCAATTCTTTTTATGGCTTCAGACGACAACTTTTCTGTACTCATCAATAAACAATATGATTGGTCGCTACCCCGGCCAACACGACCTCGAAGCTGATGCAACTGGGAGAGCCCAAAGCGCTCAGCACTTTCAATGATCATAACGGAGGCATTCCTGATGTCAACTCCGACTTCAATTACAGTGGTTGCAACCATTATATGTGTGCGTCCTGCAAGGAAATGCTGCATAGAGATTTCTTTTTCCTGCGGTTTCATTTTTCCATGTACCACGCTTACAGCATATTTCGGAGGAGGGAAGGCCCTGGTAATACTTATATATCCATCTTCAAGATCCTTGTAATCCATTTTTTCCGATTCTTTGATTAAAGGATAAACAATAAAAATTTGCTGGCCTGCTTCAATTTGTTTTCGCATAAAACCAAACACCCTGTTCCTCTGGCTATCGAAAAAGTGAAGTGTTTTTATGGGTTTACGGCCAGGAGGCATTTCATCTATCACTGATACATCAAGGTCTCCATACAATGTCATTGCCAGAGTACGTGGGATTGGTGTTGCAGTCATAACCAGTACATGCGGAGGCCGGATATTTTTTTTCCAGAGCTGCCCGCGCTGAGCAACACCAAAACGGTGTTGTTCATCAATAATCACCAATCCGAGATTATGAAACATAACAGTTTCCTCAATCAAAGCATGGGTGCCGATCAAAAATTGCAGTTTCCCGTTTTGTAGTTCTTCATGGATAATATCACGTTCTGATTTTTTTGTCGATCCTGTCAATAGCCTGATATTGATATTCAGTCCTTCTAAGAAACCGGAAATGGTTTTGAAGTGTTGAAAGGCGAGTATTTCTGTTGGAGCCATAATGCATGTCTGATAGTCATTATCCAGAGCTATCAACATAGTCATCAAAGCTACAAGGGTCTTTCCGCTACCAACGTCTCCCTGTAACAGCCGGTTCATCTGTTTACCTGAACCAAGATCCCTTCTTATCTCTTTAATTACTCTTTTTTGAGCTTCTGTAAGGTCAAAACGGAGATGAATTTTATAAAAGTCGTTCAGATGTTTTCCAACTTTAGAGAATACAAATCCCTGGAATTTTGTCTTTCTGGCTTCTTTTTGTTTTAATAATCTAAGCTGTATGTAGAATAATTCTTCAAATTTTAGCCTGAAAGTTGCCTTTGAAAGTATGTCAGGATTATCAGGGAAATGGGCATTAATTAAAGCTTGCTCCCTGGAGATAAGATTCAGTTCTTTTACAAAATATGCAGGCAGTGTCTCCGGAATTTTTCCTTTTAAAATTTTCAGCAGATTATGTTGTAATTTCTGAATTATCCTGGAGTTGATATAATTTTTTTTAAGTTTTTCAGAAGTGGTGTACAAAGCTTGGAGTGAGGTAGAGATCTTACTTTCGTGGAGTTGTAAATCCTCTATTTCAGGATGAATTAGATTGACCTTGCCCTGGAAAATACTGGGTTTACCAAATACAATATATGTCTTTTCAGGTTTAATACTCTCTTTAATCCACTTTATACCATGAAACCATATAATATCTATATGACCTTCATTATCATGAAAATCAGCGACCAGCCTTCTTCCTGACCTTCCTCCTTCAAATCTGAAATTTGAAATTTTACCTTTAATTTGAATGTAAGCCTGATTGCTTCTGACCTCCCTGGTTGTATAGAATTTGCTTCGGTCAATGTATTTATATGGGTAATAGGTGATTAGATCACCAAATGTAAAAACCTGAAGCTCCTTGTTCAATAATTCGGCACGCTTTGGACCAACACCGGTAAGGAATTTAATGTCTTGCTCAAAAGGTTCGGCCATCAATATGGTTTTAATTATAAAGGGATAAGCAAAATTAGGTTATCTTTCTAAAGAATTAAATTCCCTGCAAATGATTTTTCAACAACCAGGAATATTTATCATTTTTTTTTGTCAAATAAAAGACTAAATGCAGATTTTATTTAATTCTTCATGAAGATCCCTTTTGAAATAAAACGGATATTAAAGTTTCTTTGGTACCTGTTATTTGCTCAGCATCGACGTGGTTTTGGTATTCATTCACCATTCGTTTTTGATTTATTAACCACTGTTTTGAATCGCAAGGAAAAAAACGAATATTTAACTGAAATACAGAAAATAAGAAGAGCATTGTTAAACAGGAATGAAAAGATTACTTACCATGATCCGGGGGCGAGTTCAATGAAAACAGGAAAAACTACCCGATCAGTTTCACAAATAACAAAAAGTACTTCAACACCTGAAAAGTATGGGAAACTACTTTTTTTTATGGTCCGGAAATATAGGCCGGCTATTATATTGGAAATTGGAACATCTTTGGGTTTGGGCACATTATATCTTTCAGGGGCAGATGAGAATGCAGAGGTCATTACCTTTGAGGGTGTGGAACCATTAATTACTATTGCCAAAGCAAATTTCAAAAAACTGAGCAGGCGAAATATCAAACTTATTCAAGGCAAATTTCAATTGACATTGCCTAAAGAGCTTGAAAAAATAAAAAGAATTGATTTAATTTATTTTGACGGACACCATACATTTAATGCAACCTGGAGTTATTTTTCCCAATGTCTGCTAAAAATTCACAACGATTCAATATTTGTGTTTGATGATATTCACTGGTCAGAGGAAATGGAGAAAGTTTGGGATCAAATTAAAAGACATCCGGATGTACGTGTTACAATTGACCTGTTTAGAATGGGACTGGTATTTTTCAAAAGGGAACTATCAAAACAGCATTATGTAATAAAATACTAGTTAAATGAAGAATGAAAAATGCCAATTGAAAATTTACTCATAATCTTTTCGTTTTCCACGAGAATAAACTAATTTCGTGGACTTAGTAAATAATTAGAATCTTACTAAATATGGATCAGGTAATTCAATTAACCAATATCGTAAAGAATTATTACGTTGGAACAGTTGTTGTTAGAGCATTGCGTTCAATAACCCTCGATATTAACAAAAATGAGTATGTTGCTATTATGGGGCCATCGGGATCAGGAAAATCAACCTTGATGAACCTTATAGGCTGTCTTGATACTCCAACAGAAGGCAGGTATGTTCTGAGTGGGAATGATGTAAGTAAGATGGAGGACAATCAATTGGCCGAGATTAGAAATAAGGAGATAGGATTTGTATTTCAGACTTTCAACTTACTACCAAGATATAATGCTCTTGAAAATGTCAAATTGCCTCTTATTTATGCCGGGGCATCTAAGCATGAGCGGATTGAGAGGGCAATTGAAGTTTTGAACGATGTTGGGTTGGGAGACCGGATGGACCACAAACCAAATGAATTGTCAGGCGGACAGCGCCAGAGAGTCGCCGTTGCCCGGGCATTGGTTAACAGACCTTCAATTATTCTGGCTGATGAACCAACCGGGAACCTGGATTCAAAAACATCAAAGGATATTATGAGTTTAGTTAGTGAGATACATAAGAAGGGAAATACTGTGATTGTAGTAACTCATGAGGAGGATATAGCACAGCGAGCTGACCGAATTATACGGTTGATAGACGGACAAGTTGAAACCGATGTTCGGAAATAATTAAATGCAAATGCTTGATTTTTCTGAGAACCTTATATCTAAATCGAATTTGGCTGTATCTTGTTTTATTATACCATGCTCGGGCTAAATCCTGCCTTTAACAATGACTTGGATTAAAGGATCCCAGACCTGTTTCTTTAATCTTGCTATTGAATTCCTCAGATAATTTTGTTACAATATCTTATGATATAAAATTCCCATGAAAATCTATACAAGAACGGGTGACAGCGGAACCACATCCCTTATTGGAGGGAAAAGGGTTCTGAAGACACATCCAAGGATTGAAGCCTATGGTACTATAGATGAATTGATTTCATATATAGGGTTGTTGAGAAGTTTTAATATTTCTAATTCCGACATTACTTTTCTGCTTAAAATACAAGACCGGCTGATGACTTGCGCATCAATTCTGGCCACTGATTGTGAAGATTGTGATAGGGATCTTCCAGAAATAAAAGAAGGCGACATAAAAAAGCTGGAGCAGGAAATTGATAAAATGGAAAAGGAATTGAAACCTCTAAAGTCTTTTATTCTTCCGGGAGGCCAAATGGAGGTGTCATTTTGCCATATTGCCCGGAGTGTTTGCAGAAGATCTGAAAGAGATGTTCTTAAAATTCCCGGACAGATGTATGGAATAAAAATTATCGAAAAATATCTAAACAGACTTTCAGATTATTTGTTTGTCTTAGCAAGGAAACTTGTTTACGATTTTAACGTAAAGGAAATAAAATGGAAATCTGAATTTTAACTTCTCATATCTGGCATCCTGATTTCTAATGTTGGGTTTGGTTTAGTTTTAGAGGGTTTTAGAACGGATTTGGTTTAAAAATGAATAGTTTTTTATTCATTTCATAAATCAATTTGTTTTGAAAGATAATTTTATATATTTGCAAAATTTTAAGAGCAGTTCTCAAACTGTAAAATTTTAAAAATTTTGAGAATATGTATTGGACGTTAGAGTTAGCATCAAAGTTAGAAGATGCACCCTGGCCTGCAACCAAAGAAGAGTTAATCGACTATGGTATTCGGTCGGGTGCACCATTAGAGGTAATTGAGAATCTCCAGGGGATAGAAGATGAGGGAGATATTTATGAGAGCATTGAAGATATCTGGCCTGACTATCCAAGTAAGGATGACTTCTTTTTTAATGAAGACGAGTACTAAAAAAACTTCAAGGAGCCTTTTTAAGGCTCTTTTTTTTTGCAAAATACTTTCAGTAGAAGTACACGTATTCCTTTTTTAAAAAACAATCGCCGTGATATAAATATTTACTTATTAAATTGCAATATGGGGGTGAACCCAAGTGAGTTATAGTCGTATTACTCTAGCGAATTACCCTATATGCCGCCAGGTCATCTGAAAATATCTGCAACTTTTAAAGGTCTTAATTGTTCATGCCAGATAAAACCTTCAAGTTTTAAATTATTTTGTTGCATTTTATCTTCAGGAGTCAGGATACCATCTGGTTGATTAATAAGTTTTATCCTGTTAATCTTTTTATCTTTAATAAATAAGACAATATTGCTGCTTTCTGCCTGGTTTACACCAACAATCTTTCCATCATCTTTTGGAAAATATATTGTTTGTCCGTTTCCCATTACATTGATCTTGTATATTTCATTATCACGGAAATAGCCTGTCATGTTTTTCCCTTTTATCTGATTGAAATACAATGAGTCTTCTTTTGAGATGATAAAAGCTGACCCATACATCTCAATACGGTAAGGTTTTCTGTTGCGGGTATGTAATTCAGTATAATCCGAAGTTAGTTGATTTTCATCTGCCCATAAACATGGTGAATCATAAAACCGGATTACAGAATCGGCAAAGGAATATGAAAGAGAATCACATATACCCTGTAAATCTTTTGCATACATTTTCACATGATAATAAGCGTTTAATATTTTATGTTTTTTTGTGCTATCAAGCTTTGAACGCAAAGTATCGGCATGCAAAAATAAGCTATCCTCCTCATCCAGAATTTGAATAAAAAGGGCACTATCGGTTAACATTGATTTCTCAGGGTTCTCCTGAAAGTATCCCAGGTTTCCCTTCAGAATAATTTTTTGGGCCGAATCGTAAAGGCTTACATTGCTGTAAGCTTCACCTAAACCATTATTCCTGTCATAAAAAAGAGAATCGCCTTTAATAGTTTGATTTTCATTGCTTAAAAAAGCATTACCCGAGAATCTCGATAAATCATTTTCAGTGTCATACCATCCGCTTTCACAATAAATATAATTACTGTCACTTATTATTTCAGTCGGACCAAAAAATGTAGTGACCTTTGTAATAGTATTATATTTCATGGTATCAGAATATATTATATAGTCAGGGTTTATTACAACAACACTATCCTGAAAATAAAATATTTTTGATTGAGAATAATATGTGCCGTTAATACTTGTCAGGTGATTTTCACCATTAACTATTCTCCCTGTATCTTTATAATATCCAAGGTTTTTGTTGAGGTCAAAATCGAGTATGTTCGTGGTTAGAACCGTTTCTTTATCTATCAGTTTTACATTATTTCTGAGCTCGGCCAGTTTGGTGATACCAGAATAATTCAGATAGTCCCCGTAAAGATGAAGTGTGTCTCCTTGTTTTATATATATATGTCCGAATGCTTCTACTCTGTTAGTGTTCTGGTAAAGATGAGCACTATCGCAGTTAAGATAGGCTCCATCATGTTCCATGCGGACATCTCCAAGCAGTCTTCTAACATTATTCCCAAGATTACGGTCATATTTAAGGCTGTTAGCGTTAAGAATCTCTATTCTCTTTTTTCCCTGGGCAGTAACAGATCCTGTGAAAGCGAAAAGAAAGACAAATAAAAAAAGAAACCCTGACAAGGATCTATCCGTTGGAAAAGATACTTTATGGAAATGTTTTTTAAAGGAATATACCATCATTGGTAGTACTTTATCTTTAATCCATGAGATCCCGGATTAAAGCATCACTTCAACCATCCATTACTTATAAAATGACAACCTTTATATGATTCATCAATACGAATGTAAGTGGTTTTTTGTTTTTCTTCAATCCAGTTAAATAAAGCTTCCTGTTGTTTTGACATTTTTGTCATTTCCTGTAGTACAGTGTAATCATTCTTGAAGTTTGCCTGATGAGGATCAATACGGTTAGTGATTTCTATTATTTTGAAAACTTTATTTCCTGTCATGTCATTTGATTCAAAGGGATCAGAAACCTTTCCTGTTTCCAGGCTTCTAACAGCTTCTGCTGTAGACTGTTCCATTTGCTCAAGCTGGAATTTAGTATCGCCGGTTTGAGGATTCACCATAATCCCACCATTTCCCCTTGTATCTTCATCTTCAGAAAAAAACCGAACAGCTGTTAAAAACAAAATGGAATCCATACGGATTTGCCGAACCAATGAATCCAGAAAACTGAGAGCTTGTTCTTTTTCTTTAGCTGTTACCTTGGGTTTGATCAGAATATGCCGGACATTTACACGTTCGCCTTTTCTGTCAATCATTTGAATAATATGAAATCCGAATTTAGTTTCAACAATAGGTGAAACAGCGCCTTGTTTCAGGGAAAAAGCGGCATTAGCAAATTTCGGAACAAGATCATTTTTGCTTAAATAGCCCAGTTCACCACCCTTTTTTGCTGATCCTGGATCTTCTGAGTATAAAATAGCTAAAGTTGCAAAGTCTCCGCCTTCAATAATTCTTTTTCTAAGGTCTAGTAGTCGTTGCCGTACTGCTAATTTGGATTGTTCTGAAAAAGGTGGATTTCTAAGTAACTGACTGTATTCTATCTGTGCCGGGATCATTGGAAGACTATCTTTTGGGGTATTACGGTAAAAGTTTTTAACTTCTGAAGGGGTAACGGTTATCTCACTGGCTATAATGCTTTGCATTTGTTGAGTTAGCAATTGTTCCATAATGAGTTCCCTGAAATCATCTTTAATCTCCAACAATGATTTATTATAGTATGCTTCAAGACGTTCCTGAGATCCTATCTGGTCAATAAACATCTGCAACCTGTTATCAAGTTCGCGTTCAACCTGGTTTTTAGTAACTTCAATACTATCTACCTTGGCCTGGTTCAGCATCAGTTTTTGAGTAAGAAGATCTTCAAGCACTTCACATTTCATATCTCCCGTGGAAGTCATTCCCTGAGCTCTCATCTGAAGATATGTGTTTTCTATATCTGATTCAAGTATAATATTGTTGCCAACAACAGCAACTACCTGGTCTATAATTTTTACCTGCGCCGGTAAATCATTATAATTACTGATAATAAAACACAGCGTTAATGCATATAGATGTACTTTTCTCATTTATGTTTATCCTCTTAATAGATCATAAATTCATTTCGGGTAACAGCATCATTATAGAGACTGTTCTCTAATTCTTTGATAAAGTTTATTTTTCTTTCATTATAAATAATGTTTCGTATCTGATCTTTTACAAACTCTAACGGAGAAACGGATGATTTTAATTTATAGTCTCTGATGTTTACAAAATAATGAAATGCTGAGTCACTGGTTTCAATATTTTTATTGTATCTGAGATATCTTTCCTGGTTGCTTACAGGCATTGGTAATTTGCTGAGTAGTTCATCAAAATATATCCAGCTCTCATTAAAGTCGTCATATTTGTTTGCAAACTGATAACAATAGCTTTCCAATTTGGTGATGTCACTGTCATCTTCTGATTTATACCAGTTTCTCGCTTTTTCGATGTTAGGAGCAGTGAGAGGGATCTTAAGATACAGAACCTGAACGATATTTTTCTTAAGTATAAAGTTCTCGGCATGTGAATCATAGTATGCTTGTATTTCATCTTCGCTGATTACAGTATCCATTCTTTGCCGGATCATTTCGAGTTCATATTGATAGATCAGTAAAGAGGCTCTTGTGTCTTCAAGCTGTCTACTTATTTTTGCTTGTTGTTCTCTAGTAAGATTGGTTTCAGCCTTTTTCAATAATAGTTCTTTTTTAATCCAGTTTTTCACATACCTGCCTGCAATCTGAATACTATCGTCAGGAGTCAGATCCAAATTAAAGATATCAGGGATATCGGATTTAAGAAGTACCTTTTCACCAATTCTGGCTGCAACATTTTCTTCTTTAGAAGTCTCCGAATTAGTACAGGAAAAAAATAAAATTAAAAAGATTAATGGCCAGGTAAATTTCATGCTGTTTATTATTCATTTTTTTGTTTTAATTCGCTGAGAGTTTTCTCATTGATATTCACAGAATATTTTTCTTTAAGGTCCTTTAACCATTCCTTTTCAAGAAAGTTTTGATAATCTGAGGTAACAAGGCCTTGAATTTCTTCCAGGTTTTTTGGGTGGGCTTTTATAACATCAGATACTAACAAAAGTATAGTTTCCCCCTTCTCTGTATATGTTTTTGTATAACCTTTTTTCCAAACCAGAGAATCAATCAAAGAATCATCTCCCTTTTCAAATACTTCATAGCTAATTGTCACAGGACTGGTAACGGAATCAGAGGGAAAGATGGTCATAAAATAGTTTTCCATATTTTTTTTCTTTTTACTTTTTCTGATTGCCTTTTTTACATTTTTTATTTGTAAAGGATTATTCAGAGTAAAAGAAATTACTCTCAGACCTTCAGCACCCATGTAATTGTTTCTGTTCTTTACATAATAATTTTCAAGTCCTGCAGAGTCTTCAACAGCTTTAGACCAAACCTTCTTATCGGAGATTTCAAACAAAAGCATCCCATCATGATACTCTTTCATCAGATATTTGAATTCAGGATGTTTGATTTCAAGCCTGCTTTTTTCAAATTCAAGAAGTTCCTGACTTACATAATCATAAAGAGACTTATCTATGTAATCCTGAGAAGTTTTGAAATTCCAGGACTTTTGGTGATTGTTTAAATACGATACAAAGTCATTAACGGAATAATTTCTTCCGGCAAATGAAAATAATGTTTTTTCAGGATTTGTTGATACTTTTTTTTGCCAGGATCCATTCTGAAGGGATGTCTCATCTATTGACAGATAAAATGGTAAAATAGCCAGAGAGTCAAGTTCATAATAACACTCTTTTTTAAGATTCTCAATAAATGCCTGTTTTGCAATATCAGCACGATACCCTGAATATATATTTTTTTTGATTTCAGCCTTCATCTCATCAAAAGATCCAATTTCTTTTTTTTCGAGCCTTTTTATAATATGCCAACCAAAACCGGTTCTTACCGGTTCAGAAATGTCTCCATCATTCTGAAGGGAAAAAGCGGCATTTTCAAATTCGGGAACCATTCTGCCGGTACCAAACCAGGGGAGTACTCCACCATTCCTGGCAGAACTATAATCATCAGAAAATTCCTGAGACACAGAGTTAAAATCTTCTCCATTTAAAATTTTTTCATAAATCATATAGATCTTTTCTTTCGCATATGCTTTTATTGAATCAGAGGACCTCATGGGTACGGCAACCATTATATGTGCCACTTTAATAGAACCAATAGCTTTACGTTTATCATTTACTTTTATAATGTGATAACCAAATCGTGTTCGTACCGGAAAAGCTAATTTCCCAACGGGTGTGCTATAAGCAGCTGATTCAAATGGATATACCATCTGGAAGACTGTAAAATATCCCAGATTTCCGCCATTTGATTTTACTGAAGGATCGTCCGATGTCCCACGAGCTACAATTTCAAAAGATTCACCCATAAGAAGCCGATCGGTTATTTTACGTGTTTTTTTATATGCTTTCAATGTGTCTTCCGGGCTGGCATCTGACAGGGTTTTTATTAAAATATGACTTGCATTCACATCTGTTAACATTCTTTCATAAGCATCCATTACAAGTAAGTCAATAGTAGCTTTATCTGTTAAGTAAGGTTTGGCCAGTTGACTACGATATCCATTTAACTCTTTTTTAAATTTTGAGAGAGTATCATAACCCAGCTCTTCAGCTTCAACCACCTTCAATTTAAAATTTATGTAAAGTTCAAGATATTCATCAATTGAAAGGCTCTCTTGTTCATTTGCTGAATTTCTGTTTTTAAGATAGAGCCTTTCAAATTCTTGTCCGCTCACTGGTACTTCACCCACAGTCAACAGTGTTTTTTTTTCTGTGATTTGTCCAAAAATATTTACCCAGATAAATCCTAAAAGTGGAAATGAAAGAACAATTATATTTTTACTTTGCCGTATTAGTGATTTCATTATTTAGCTTGAATTAATTGAATTCAGCATAATTATAAGATGTTTTACCAGTGATTCAATACTTGATTAATAAAAGCTGATTTCAATGGCCGCAGAAAGAGCTTTGAGTATTAAATTATCTGCTATAGTTAGGAGCTTCACGTGTGATAGTAATATCGTGCGGGTGACTTTCAATAATACCTGCATGGGTGATCTTAATAAAACGGGACTTCTTAAGTTCCGTGAGATTAGCAGCTCCGCAGTATCCCATACCGGCCTTTAATCCTCCTAACAGCTGATAGATAACCTCAGAAAGAAAACCTTTATAAGGCACACGTGCAACAATTCCTTCAGGGACCAGTTTCTTCAAGTCATCTTCTACATCTTGAAAATACCGGTCTTTAGAACCTTTTTCCATGGCTTCAATTGAACCCATACCCCTGTAAGATTTAAACTTACGTCCATTAAATATGATGGTTTCTCCGGGTGATTCCTCAACACCGGCAAATAATGAACCGGTCATTATTGAATCAGCTCCGGCGGCCAAAGCTTTTACAATGTCGCCTGAGTACCTGATTCCACCATCGGCAATAACAGGAATTCCACTTCCCTGAATGGCAGTTGAGGCATCATAAATTGCGGTAAGTTGTGGTATGCCGACACCTGCTATAATTCGGGTGGTGCAAATTGAACCCGGACCAATCCCTACCTTTATGGCATCGGCTCCTGCATCAACAAGCGCTTTAGCACCTGAGACAGTGCCTACATTCCCTACAACAAGGTCCACATCAGGAGATAAATTTTTAACTTTCCTGGCCATCTCAATTACTCCTTTTGTGTGTCCATGTGCCGTATCAATAACAACGGCATCTACACCTACTTGCAGCAAAGCTTTTACACGATCAAGTGTATCGGTTGCTACACCAATGCTTGCTGCTACTCTTAATCTTCCTTTGGCATCCTTACAAGATTTAGGGCGATCTTTAGTTTTTGTAATATCTTTATACGTGAACAAACCTATTAATCGATAATTACCGTCAACTATCGGAAGTTTCTCGATTTTATGTTTTTGCAAAATATCAGAAACCGTAACCAGATTAGCTTCCTCTGTAGTAGTAATTAGATTTTCGTGAGTCATAATTTCCCTGATAGGCCGGTTCATGTCCTTCTCAAACCGAAGGTCACGGTTGGTTACGATCCCAATAAGGATTCCTTCTTCCTGGATAACCGGTATCCCACCAATTTCATGTTCTTCCATTAAATTCACAGCATCTTTTACAGTTGCATGCTCTTCAATAGTGATCGGATCAAGGATCATTACATTTTCAGCTCGTTTTACTTTTCTCACCTCCTGGGCCTGCTCTGCAATGGACATGTTTTTATGGATTACTCCAATGCCTCCTTCCCGGGCAATAGCAATGGCAAGATTCGCCTCAGTCACCGTATCCATAGCAGCAGAAACGATAGGGGAATTAAGTTCTATATTCTGGCTAAACTTTGTACTGATGTCAACGTCGCGTGGTAAAACTTCTGAATAAGAAGGAGATAGAAGTACATCATCAAAAGTGATACCCGTTGAAAGTATTTTATCGGTCTGGAATGACATTTGGAAAAAATTTAATTAAATTTAAGTGGCGCAAAATACAAAAAAATAGCGGATGAGAAATGGGTTTTTCATTAAATTTTGAGGAACTTATACTGGTTTTGGAGTGTTTAATAAAATTCCATTATGCTGATCGTCCCTGTTCATTAAAATTTTATTATTAAATTTTTGTTGTTTGAATATTTATCAACAAATACTTGCCAGGTACTGGGGATTCTCCAAATTCAGACCCCTGCAGGAAGATATCATAAAATCTGTTGCCGGGGGAAATGATACATTTGGTTTAATGCCTACTAGTGGCGGTAAATCAATCACTTTTCAGGTTCCTGCCCTTTCAATTGATGGTATCTGTCTGGTTATTACACCGCTAATATCATTAATGAAGGATCAGGTTGAGAAACTAAAAGAAAAGGGGATAAAGGCAGCAGCAATATATTCCGGAATGACTGTTTCAGAGATAGATATTACACTGGATAATTGTATTTATGGTGACTACAAATTCTTATATATTTCACCTGAAAGGATAAATACAGATCTTTTTAAGATGAGGGTGGTTAAAATGAAGGTAAATCTTATCACAGTTGATGAAGCTCATTGTATCTCACAATGGGGATATGATTTCAGGCCTTCATACCTTAAAATTGCAACTCTCAGGGAGATCTTTCCTGAGGTGCCATTAATTGCCCTAACTGCCACTGCAACCCCTGATATAATTGATGATATTCAGGAAAAACTAAAATTCAGAAGCAAGAATGTGCTTCGTACTAGTTTTGAAAGAAAAAATCTTATCTATCGTGTAATTGAAGAGGAAGACAAATTGAAACAATTAATAAAAATTGTTAAAAAAATAAAGGAGTCCGGAATAATTTATGTGAGAAGCCGGAAAAAAGCAAGACAAGTTGCAGAGGAATTATATAATAATAAAATTTCTGCTACATATTATCATGCCGGTCTTGATCACCAGGTCAGGGAGCAGCGTCAAATAAACTGGACCCGGGGGAAAGACAGGCTGATTGTGGCAACTAATGCATTTGGGATGGGAATTGATAAATCTGATGTCAGATTTGTTGTGCATTATGATATCCCCGACTCTATAGAATCATATTACCAGGAAGCCGGCCGAGCAGGAAGAGATGATAAAAAGGCTTGGGCAATAATGCTTTATAACAATACAGACAGGGTGAAAATGGACAGGAGAGTGAAAATGAACTTTCCCGAAATTGATGAGATTAAAAGAATTTATGATGCTTTAGGTAATTATTTTCAGATTCCGGTTGGGACAGGGAAGAACGGGGTTTATGATTTTAATATAATTGACTTTTCGGCCACTTTTAAATTTAGTATGATTATTGTTTACAATAGTTTAAAGACACTTGAAAGGGAGGGATATCTTGAATTAACCGAGGAGATCCAAAGCTACTCCAAGGTGCATTTTATTGTTGACCGTGATGATTTGTATAGATTTCAGGTTGCAAATCTGAAATTTGATGGTTTTATAAAATTGTTATTAAGATCGTACACTGGATTGTTTACTGAATTTGTAAACATTAGTGAACTGTTTCTTGCAAGGAAAGCCAATATTTCAACTGATACGGTAATTCAATATCTTAAAAAGCTGACAAATCTCAAAATCATTAGTTATGTTCCACAGAAAAAGACACCTTTTGTGATATACACAGAAGAACGACTTGATCTGAAAAATCTATTGATCTCTCATGTGGACTTTGTTAAGAGAAAAGAAGGATTTGTCCTCAGACAGGAAAACATTTGGCAATATGCCAATTCCAAAGCAAAATGCAGGAGTCAGTTCCTATTGTCATATTTTGGCGAAATTGGGGCTGTTCGTTGTGGACATTGTGATGTTTGTACACGAAGAAATGAACTGAATCTGAGCCAATATGAATTTGACCTTATTCTTGAGCAAGTAAAAGATCTTTTAACTGATAAACCATTAAGACTTGAAAATATTATAGATCTTATTGATCTTGATGAAGAGAAAGTAGTAAAAGTGATCAGGTATCTGCTGGATAATGATAAGATTATGTATGAAAATGCACAATCCCTGAAATGGAATAAACCATAATGCCAGCATTAATATTTGACATCTGTTACTCTATTGCTTCATCCTTAATAAATGGAGAAACCTGCAAATTAACCGTGATATGGATAGTGATAGTGAATCGCAGATTCTTTAATACTGATGATTGAGTATTATTGCTTTTTATTGAAAATACAGTATCCTGCTGGTCACATATTTGTGATTTTTAATAAAGGCTTTGTATCTTCGTCCCGCAAATGGAATAATATGACTTATGTTTCAACCAACTATTGAAAATGATAAAATTAATGAGTTACCTGTTGCTCAATACCCGGGAGAAATTATCGTAGTTGATTCATATGATAAGTGTCTTTCAGCGGTAAAAGAAATAAGTCAGTTTGATTTGCTGGGTTTTGATACTGAGACACGTCCTTCATTTAAAAAAGGAAGGATGAATAAAGTAGCACTTCTTCAACTGGCAACCTCGGAAACTGCCTGGCTTTTCAGATTAACTAAAATCGGGCTTCCTGCATCACTCTTAAGAATTCTTGAAGATGTTCAGACAAAAAAGGTTGGCGTGGCAATTCATGAAGACCTTAACAAACTAAAAATACAAAAGGAATTTTTTCCAGCTAATTTTATCGATCTGGCTAAA
>JAUWMO010000118.1 GCA_030613125.1 Bacteroidota bacterium
CTGGTCGGACGGGCTTTCATTCAGGCGGGTAGCCCCTAACTGATTGATGCTTATAATATTACTGGGCTAAAGCCCGATATTAGTTATTACTCTTTATCCCCGCCATAAATGACGGGGTTAGTCATTTATTTTCACACAGCCTCTTCAGTAAGGTATCGAATATATAAATAAAAGGGTTGAATTAGTGCGCTTTAGCGTACTTTAATCAGAGCATAAATCATCATTAAATCCGAATGTGAATTTTTATTCTTTTTCTCGTTACAAACTACAAATGGGACACCAAAAAGCAGTTTAAAACAGAATTTTCTTTTCCATCATTTATTTTTCGGGCTGTTTATCCTCTCTTCGAATATATAAGGCAACTTCTTTGCCAAAACCGGAAGGTTTTTTCCATGTAAAATTACCATCCTGAATATCTGAACCCTTTGTATATTTTAAGGTACCATCAATACAATCCAGCCAGGTAAAAGAATAAGTACCTTTGGTCAGGCGCTTCACCCCGAGATTATTTTCCGAATCATGTGAATACAAAATATAATCGTAATCTTCAGCGGCTAACACATAGTTTGTTTCGCCAAAAGCAAGCGAATCGTTGGGGCTCATTTGATTGAAATTAGTTGATTCAAAAAATGCCTGCAATATTCTGCAATCACTTAACCACGTTTCCGGTGTATTATCTATATCCATACCAAGTACCATAACATAAGCACCTGCCATTGCAGCCGCCCAGTTCCTTTTCCGGATTTCTTCACGATCCTGGTTTGGACAGGAAATATTTCCGTGAACGTAATCTTCTGACATGTTCAGATTATATCGTCCGTTTGCATTTTCCCATGCTTTCAGCATCCATTGGTGCAGATCTTCAACAGTACTAACCTCATCCTTATTTGTTTGAATGGCAAATTGACCAATACTTGGATCATTGGCATGATAAAATATGTTCCCCCCAAGTTGATGACTTGCGATTACATGATGGTAATCATCAGCCTCACGGATGGCCTCAGCAATTTTTGAAGTATGCAACTGCCAGTTCTCTCCAATTTCCTGAGCTTCTTCCATAATACACCAGATAAGATGCTTGTGATGTTTAAATCTGTTTATTAAGGTTTGAAGGAATTTTTTTTCATCAGGATTTAATTCACCATCAGTGTCTAAAGACCAGCCAAATTGATCTGAAACATTAATTGCATCATCATAAATGAAAAAATAGATTACTATACCATTCTTATCCATTTCAGTAAACCATTCTTCCCACTGATCAAGGATTTTTTCATTTAATCCGTTTTCCGGCTCCTGGTCAATCCAGGGATTATGCTTATCATCAGGATATATCACAGGATTTTCATTTTTACTTTTCCAGGCATCTCCGCCGTGAGTTCTTACAGCCATTAAATAAATACCATTGCCTCCGTTTTCCTTAAGCTTCCGGATCAGTTTCATCTGGTCCCCATCTCTGGTTCCGTCAGCTCTTCGTTTTCCACGATACAAAAAACCTTCCGGATCGCCGGGCCCACAGAGGAAAAACGGATCAAACAATCCGTCTTTATTCTCATCTTTATTATAAACCAGCCATGATGGATTGTTCGGATCTACTATCACTTGTCCGGGTAAAGCATTATGCGGTCTTTCCAACTTTTCCCCTGTTATATTAGGCTCATAGTCTTGAATGGCGCTAAAAAATTTATTTAAAAATTCTTTTTCCCTGGTATCCCAAATACTATTCGGATATATTTGGCTTGTTCTGATTAAAATCAGATCCAGCGAGGGAATAATATAAGCCATATTTAACCCTGAGCCAGCTATCCGAAACATATCATCCGGATATTCAGGGAAATATCCTTTATTTCCAACCTGTTTGGTTTTACCACTTGTCCAGGTTCCTTCTACGTTTCCACAAATATTAGGGTATTCGGCTGTTGTCCGGAAATGTTCCACCCAGCCTTTTTTAGTTAGCTGTTTGTTGTCCCATTTTCCATCATGCATTAAGAAATAAGCAAAACGTGCATAATCTCTCGGTGTAAGAAACAATCCTCCGTGAGTGACCCATCTGATATTCTTTTTCAGCCATTCTGAATAATCCTGTTGAAGGTATGGATAATATCCTACGTCCTTAATTCCAACAGGATTCAGTAATTTTTTCTCTAAAACCTGATATGCCGGTATTCCATACAGGTTTTTAAATATCAATGTAAAATGATTAAATCCAACACTTGAATAGGTGGATTTCGGGAAATATTCCTCAGGACAACCGGGATTAAAATACAACTTTGCTGATTCTGAATGTTCAGGATGTTTTCCTGCAATAAAGTTTATTGAATTCTTTTCTCCACCTCTGTCTTCTCCTGCACTTTCAGGCATCAGGCCTGATGTATGTCTGAAAATCTGATCAAACGAGATCTGTTCTTTTCGGGGATCAGATAATGGAAATCCTTCCGGTAACCAGCGTTTATCATACACCTTACTTTTTAGTGAAAGATCGACTGGTATAGTACCGTCACCGCTTTCATTGACAGTAATTCCAAACAGAGCCATCGAAATAGATTTTCCGTTGGATGCTAAACGGGCCTTTTTGCCTTTTCCTTCTTCAACAGAAGTCATATTCCCATCCTTATCAGCATACCACTCTCCAATGATCCATCCGTTTTTTATTACAATACAGCTTTTTGGCATTAATGACTTGCCATCCCAGTTACTCTTCACATTCCATTCTCCAAATTTTTTAAGCTTTTGCGGATCGATACCCAGGGAATCAATAAAACCCGGGTTTGTATTCTTTCTCCATCCGCCGGAGGACCCGGGAGGAGGAAAATATTCTTGCATATATACTTGTGATTCTGCTATTTCCTGAGCTTTGATCAAAGGAAATGAAATAATTATAAGCATTAAGATGGCTGGAAAAGATTTCATTTTCTTGAGTCCAGATAAGTTTTAAGATATTCCTGTGATAATTCATCTGAATCCCCGAATTTCTCCCGGAGTTCTTTTAATTTTAAGTGCAACTTATCTTTGACCCCGGTATATTCAGGATCGTTATAAACGTTATTCATTTCGTCCGGATCTTTTTTCAGATCATATAATTCCCATTCATCAATATCATAATAAAAATGGATCAGTTTATACCTGTCGGTCCGTACACCATAATGCCTCTTAACCATGTGAACAGAGGGATATTCATAATAATGGTAATAAACAGCGTCACGCCAGTTTTTATTTTTACCATTAACCACCTCACGGAAAGAAACCCCTTGTATTTCATCTGGTATTTCAACTCCGGCATAGTCGAGGAAAGTTGGTGCGAAATCAAGATTCAAAACCATTTCATCGATAACGGTACCCTGATTAATTTCTTTTGGATAACGTATCAGTAATGGCATTCGTAACGACTGTTCGTACATGAACCGTTTATCGAACCAGCCGTGTTCACCGAGATAAAATCCCTGATCGGAAGTATAAATTATTATGGTATTTTTTGTCAATCCGTTCTGATCCAGATAATCAAGGATTTTTCCAACACCGTCGTCAACCGATTTGATACAGCGCAGATAATCTTTTATATACCGGTTGAATTTCCATTTGGCCAGTTCTTCATCTTTCAGGTTGGCATCTTTAAGGGCCTGGTTTTTGTGATCGTATGCTGCATGCCATTGTTCAAGCTGATCTTCTTCAAATCTTTTTAATTCATTATTAAACCCGGTTTGATTGCCATCAGGATCGATTAAAAACTTGAAATCATGGCCCCACTTCATATGTCCGGCTATCTCCATTTCCTGTTCTTTTGCTGCACTCCCCATGTTCGAATAATCATCGAAAAAGTTTGACGGAACATCAAATTTTTTATCGTCGTATAAGGTAAGGTAATCAGGGGAAGGTTTCCAGTTTCTGTGAGGCGCCTTGTGGTGGTATAACAGGCAGAAAGGTTTTGATTTATCCCGCTTTGTATCTAACCAGTCGAGAGCGAATTTTGTGATCAACCCGGTTACATAACCTTTAACCCTCTTTTTTTCTCCGTTTTCAATGATATCCGGATTGTAATAAGCGCCTTGACCGGGTAATATATTCCAATAGTCAAATCCCTGGGGTTCACTTCGCAGATGCCACTTCCCGACAATAGCTGTTTGATACCCGGCTTTTTGCAACAGTTTTGGAAATGTCATCTGATCGCCGTCGAATACATTGACGTTATCAACTTTCCCATTGATGTGGCTGTATTTGCCGGTCAGTAATACTGCCCGGCTTGGAGCACAAATGGAATTGGTGACAAAGCTCTGGTTAAAGATCGCACCTTCAGAAGCAATCCGGTCAATATTTGGTGTTTCATTCAGACCATGGCCGTAAGCACTTATTGCCTGGTAGGCATGATCATCACTCATAATAAAGATTATGTTTGGCTTCATTTGCTTAGAATTGTTTGATGTACAGGACACTAATCCTGCAAAGGCAAACAGAAGTGCGGAAAAAAGGATAATTATTGTTTTCATATAGGTCGATTTAGGTTTATATATAAATGTTCTTTAATGATAAAGTTAAAAAAAAATAACCAAACGAGGTAGTTCATTTCGGTATTTCACAAATATTCTTTTTTATACTTTCGAAACAAATATATTATTTAATTATTTATCTTGCGTATTATTACTTTTTTTAATGAAGAACAGGAATATAAAATTCCGATATATTTAATTATGAAGTCTAAACCCTGGTTAACTTATGCCTTAATAACGATTACATTCTGGGGAACGTGGGGAGCATTGATTGAGATAACGGAAAAAGCAGGATTCCCTGCTACATTAGGGTATATAGTATGGGCAATAACTATGATATTTCCCGCCACGTATGCCTTAATGAACATAAAATGGAAACTTGATGTCAATAAAAAAGCGATTTTTCACGGTTCTGTGATTGGATTATTAGGCGCATCCGGGCAATTGATACTTTTTCAGGCTTTAAGAACCGGGCCGGCATATGTTGTTTTTCCTTTCATTTCTCTGTCGCCTTCGGTAACAATCCTGCTTTCATTTTGGTTAATAAAAGAGAGAGCTGCTTTAAAGACCTGGATAGGTATTTTAGTAGCGTTAATAACCATTCCCTTATTAGCTTATCAACCGCCTGAACGTGGGCAGGCCTTTGGATATCTCTGGATATTCTTGTCGTTATTCGTTTTTCTGGCATGGGGCATTCAGGCTTTTTTTATAAAGAAAGCCAACAACCATATGAAAGCTGAAAGTATCTTTTTTTATATGATGGCAACGGGATTATTATTAATTCCCTGGGCGCTTTTAATGACTGACTTTTCTGAAAAAATATATTGGGGACTTAAGGGGCCTTATTTAGCAGCCGGAATTCATTTATTAAGTTCTACCGGGGCATTATGTCTGGTTTATGCTTTTCGGTACGGGAAAGCTATTGTAGTTAGTCCGTTAATTAATGCAGGGGCTCCGGTAATTACGATAGTTTTATCGCTGATAATTTATGGGGTATTCCCTCATTTGATATTATTAACAGGAATGATCCTGGCAGTCATTGCCATTATTTTTATGGCTGAATAAAGAAAAGTCAAAAAGTCGAAAGTCGAAGAGGTCAAAAAGTCGAAAATGTCGAATGATCATTTATGGACAAACCGAATAATTTTTATTAATTTGATTAGTTTTATTCTATTCTATTAATTAAAATTAGAAATCCACTATTAATTATGTATTACTTAAACAGGTTTTTACCATTGATTTTGTTGTTTTTGTTTCTCAGTGCAGGATGCAAAGAGAATAAAAATACCTCAAAAGAAGATCAGAGTTTTCCTGAATCAACCGGGTGGAAAGTAATTGGCCCGGGCGGTGGGGGAGGGGTCTTCCTGCCTACAATCAGCCCGTTCGACGAAAATTTTGTGTTCACACACTGCGATATGACAGGCGCCTACGTTTCCTGTGACGGAGGCCGGAATTGGCGTATGTTTAACCTTTGGACAGTACCTGTTGATTTTGAATTCGATCCTGATAATCCCAATACAGTGTATGCCGCAAGTCGTGGTTATCGCCATAGTGAAGGCAGGGGATCAGGGCTTAGTCTTCTATACAGATCAGAAGACCGGGGGAAACGCTGGAGAATAGTTTATCCTGATGTCAGCAAGGCAAAGAAAGCCGAGAGGTTGCAGAATTTCGATCTTGTCCCTTCTGAGCTTATTGAAGGGGTTTTGGACGGTTCAATTGATAAGATCAGGGTAGATCCGGCAAACAGTCGCCGTATTTATCTGGGTTTATCACCTCTAAGATCATATATAGGTAGTAGCGGAAAATCAAGCGATTCCAATGCTGCCATGCTTGTTCTATCTACAAACTACGGCGAAAGCTGGAACCTTGTGGCCAAATTGCCGGGACAAAATGTAAAAGCCATATTCCCGGGAAGTTTAAAAAACCGGTCCGGTGAAGTTACCGTATTTACAGAAAGCGCCTGTGTTCGAATCAATGAAAACAGAGGTGAGATCACAGAACTCCCATTACCGGTAGATCGCATGATAGCGGTAGAAGGCGGAACCAGCGAATCTGAAACCATGATTTATTTAATATCTCCCTTTATACGTTCAAAGGGGAAAATAACAGGAGGCGTTTATTTAAGTAAGGATTGGGGAGAAAACTGGATTCAAATAAACGAAGACTTGCTTAAGGATATTGCTAAAGAAAGGGTGCCGGCTTTTCGTAGAGGTCTGGCAGTATGTGAATCGAAACCGAAAGTAGCATATATTTCAACTATTAATCCAATTTCTCACGAAAACGGTACGATCGAGGAACAATATTGTATATTCAAAACAGAAAATGCAGGAAAGAACTGGAAGCCGGTGTTATTGGCCTCCACACCCCGGGGTTATATTACAGATAATTTTAAAGGTTCCTGGATGGAACGCAGCTTTGACCCCGGATGGGGAGGCAGCCCTATCGATCTTGGTGTTGCCCCAATAAATCCTGATATTTGTTTTGCAGGTGATAATGGCCGGGGTTATAAAACTACCGACGGAGGGAAATCATGGGAACAGGTTTACAGTCAAAACCGGTCCGATGGCTCAGTTGCAAGCGGAGGCCTTGATGTAACCACTTGTTACGGAGTTCATTTCGACCCATTCGACAAAGATCATTTTTTTATTAGTTACACAGACATGGGGCTGTTCCACACATTTAATGGTGGTAAAAGCTGGTTCCATGTCCTTAATGGAATACCCAGGCCATGGCAAAATACATGTTACTGGATCGGGTTTGATCCTGAGGTTAAGGGAAGGGTATGGTCGGTTTGGGCTAATGCGCATGACCTGCCCAGGGATAAAATGTTTGGAGATAGAGGATTTGACCGCTTTTTAGGCGGGGTGGCAGTTTCTGACGATGATGGGCGTACATGGCGTAAAAGTAACAACGGAATACCTGAAAACGCTGTCTGCACCAATATTTTAATTGATCCTGATTCACCCGTTGATGCAAGGATAATGTACGTGAGTGTTTTTGATAAGGGTGTTTATAAATCAACCGATGGTGGAAAGAACTGGATGGAGGTAAATAACGGATTGGGTGAAAACCTGTTTGCCTGGCAGCTGCAGCGCGCTTCTACAGGCCGGTTGTTTGTGTTATTCAGTCGTGGAAAACGGAAAGGCAAGACAGTTAATGGCGCCATTTATTATAGCGACGACCAGGCAGCCGGTTGGAAAAAATTATCACTCCCGGAAGGTGTTAATGCTCCGCACGATCTGCTTATTGATCCTGAAAATACTGAAAGGATGTACTTAAGTTGCTGGCCCCGTACTTCGGAGGGCAATGATATATGTGGTGGGGTTTATAAGACCGAAGATGGAGGAAATACATGGAAGCAGGTTTTTGATGAAAAGGTTCGTGTTAACTCGGCAGGCCTGGATCCAAATAAACCTGATATCATTTATATAAACACTTTCCAAAATGCAGCCTATCGAAGTGATAATTACGGCGAAACCTGGAATAGAATAGAAGGTTACAGATTTAAATGGGGACAACGGGCCATTCCTGATATCCATAATCCCGGCATGCTCTATCTGCCCACATATGGCGGCAGTGTTTACTATGGACCCGCTACCGGGGTACCAGATGTTTTTGAAGATATTGAAAATATGCCGGAGGGATGGTGGTAGTTGAAAAGTAAGTGACTAAATGAAGAAATGTCAAAAAGTCAAAATGTCTAAAAGGTCGAAAGGTTTAAAAGTCGAAGATATCAAAAAGTCGAAACATTACTCTTCGACTCTTTAGACTCTGCGACCGGCATGCAGGAGTGACTAACCTGCCTTGTGCCTCCTCCGCCGGTTGGCGGATTCAGCGACACGCGGACGCAAGCTACGGCAGGCAAAGAGTGAGCTATAATTGAAGAAAATATTTCAAATTTTAAAAGAAAAGAAAATGACTACAGAAAAGAAGAATATTGGCAGGAGAGAATTTGTAAACAAAAGTGCGAAACTGGCTATCGGTATTTCGGCTTTCAGCATGTTTGCAAACCGTTCTCTGGCAGGAAATAAAACCGTTAAAAAGTTAAAAGTAGCTCTGGTTGGAACCGGCAGCAGAGGTTCGGCGACCTGGGGACTGAGCCTTGTCCAGCCATATAAGGACTATGTAGAGATGGTTGGGTTGTGTGACATCAATCCGAAACGCGTTGAATATGCAAAAAAGTATATAGGGACCAATGCACCAACATACATAGCAAGGGACTTTGACCGGATGGTTCAGGAAACCAAACCCGATGCTGTAATAGTAACAACGGTAGATTGTTTTCATGCAAAATATACCATTAGAGCAATGGAGCTTGGTTGTAATGTTATCTGTGAAAAGCCTCTGGCAACAGAAGCTGAACAATGCCAGAAATTACTGGATACTGAATTAAAAACCGGAAAAAAAATAATTACAACTTTTAATGTACGGCATCACTTGTTTGCAGAAGAGATCAAACAGGTAGTCATGTCCGGGGATCTTGGTAAAATTATTTCAGCCGAATTCCAGGAATATCTTGATATTCATCATGGCGCAAGTTATTTTCGACGCTGGCACGGTAAAGCCAGGTTCTCAGGAACATTATTATGCACTAAGGCATCTCATCATTTTGATCAGATGAATTGGTCCCTGGATGCTGAGCCTGTAGAGGTGAATGCCTTTGGGCATGTGGCGTATTATGGCAAGAATAATTCATTCCGGTTTAGAAATTGCCGGGGATGCCCATTTGCCGGTAAATGTGATTTCTACTGGGATATCACAAAGGATCAAAGATCTATGGATATGTACGTTGCATGTGAAAAGGAGGATGGATACCTGAGAGATGGCTGTGTTTGGGATAATGATAATGACACCTATGATACAATGACGGTTGAGGTTAAATATAATAATGGTGTTTTGCTTAGCTATTCGTTGAATGCTTTTTTACCTTATGAGGGACAACGGATTGCTTTCAATGGTGAGAAAGGCAGGCTGGATGTAAGATTGTACCATCGCCAACCATGGGATGCTGAGCATGAATCCGACTTTCGCCTTACTAAAAATTTCAAAGACAGTGTAACGTGGCACAAAAAACAGGCAGAAGGAGGACATGGAGGCGCTGATGAAAATTTGAAAGATATGCTTTTAAAACCCAAT
>JAUWMO010000249.1 GCA_030613125.1 Bacteroidota bacterium
GAGGTCCCCAGCCAGCCTATTATTGATACACTTATTGATAAGATCAAAGATAAAAATCTTCTAATTATTCTTGATAACTGTGAGCATTTGATCAAAGCCTGTGCTGAGATAACAGGGAAACTGATACAATCGGTTCCGGGACTGCATATTCTTACAACAAGCCGGGAAGCCCTCAATATAGCCGGGGAAAAAGTTTGGAGAATTCCCTCTCTTACACTACTTGATCCAAAAACAATTATCGATATTGAAAGTGCCAAAAGCTCTGAGGCAGTGTTACTTTTTAATGACAGGGCACAATTAAGCAATCCGGAATTTGAATTGGAGTCAGAAAATGTAAATGAGATGGTCACAATATGTAATAAGCTGGATGGGATTCCGCTTGCCTTGGAACTGGTGGCCAGCCGTACCAGACACATGGAACCACAAATGATCCTGGAACGGTTTGCAGACCGGTTTGATACATTGCCTTCATCCGATCCGGGGATTTCAAAACGTCATGAGACTTTACAGGCAACCATTGAATGGAGCTATAACCTGCTTTCAGACAGTGAAATACTTCTATTTACCAGGTTGGCTGTATTTTCAGGCGGATTTGATTTAACGGCCGCGGAGGAGGTATGCTCAGATGATCATCTGCCAAAGGAAACTGTCCTGGATATGCTGTCCCGGTTAGTAGACCGGTCCCTGGTTTATACCGTTAAAGGTACGGATCAGTCCATGAGATATAATAGCCTGGAAACGTTGCGGCACTTTGCCCAGCAAAAACTACAATCCAGGGAAGAGGAGAACTTAATCAGGGGAAAGCATTTACAATACTATCTAAAAATTACAGAAGAGACATATGAAGAACGCCTGGAATCACAGCATAAATGGTTGAAAAAACTTAAAGCAGAAGAGGATAATCTGTTTGCTGCCGTGAATTGGTCAGATAATCAATCCCCTGAAGAGTTCGTCAGCCTTTCGGGAGCCCTGGCCTGGTTCTGGAGGATGCATGCACAGTATTTACTTGGTAGAGAATACCTGAAAAGAGCACTGTTAAAAGATGTTATTAAAAATGAAGCATTTGCACGCGTATTATTTGGTCAGGGATTAATGTTAACTTATTTAGGCGATCCTCCCAAAGCTATTGAACTTATGAAAGAGAGCTTAGTCATATGGCGTCAGTCTAAAAACCTCCTGGAAGAAGCTATTGTTTTAAGGGAACTAGGCGCCTCACATCTTTTTAACAAAGATAGTGCAACCGGATTAGAATACTGTGAGGAAAGCCTGGAGATAGCCCGGAAGATTGGTAATCCTGGTCTTATCAATCATTGCTTGAATTTTGTATGTCAGTCGCTAGTTTCCTTAAAAAGATTTGATCAGGCAAAACCCCTTATTGAGGAGTTGGTCGCCTCCTCAAAAGAGTTGGAACAGCCAGAGGGAATAGTGAATGCACAACATTTACTAGGCGATTTGGCCTTTGCTGATAAAAAATTTAAGGAAGCTGAAAAAAGATATGCCCTGGCTATGAAATTAGGAATAAAATATAGTGATCTTGTACAGGCTTCAGCTGATCTTCAGGGTGTTGCTTTCTCCCTTTCCGGACAATCACGATGGGCCAAATCCATAATGCTATATGCCGCAGCGACTGAGAAGGCCAGATCAATGGGCGTTAATTTTTATGGGGTCTTTGAATTCTGGGTTGAATTTATTGATACCTATATTGAAGGGGCGAAGAAAGAAGTAGGAGAAGAACTGACCCGAAAATATGAAGAAGAAGGTATAGCCATTGGATTTGACAAGGCAGTGGAATATGCGCTGGATTTTGAAAAAGATTAATCGTAGGGGCGAACGGCTGTTCGCCCTATCGGTGATCGGCTGATCGCCCCTATCGTGGTAATAATTATGAATTACAATAATGATCAACACCACCGCCGATCAATCAGGTTAAAAGGATATGATTATTGCGGACCTGGTGCCTATTTTATTACCTTATGTGTTCATAATAGGAAATGTCTGTTCGGAGAAATCGAGGATGGGGACATGTATTTGAACGAATATGGTGAAATTAATTACGTTATTTATCACGTTATTATGTGGATCTGTTAAAATTTATGTAAATGCCTGACATTTATACTTTTGACTGTAAATGTATGGGGCTGAAGTCCTGATTTTTTTAGCACAGAACATTTCGTTCCTCTGGAACTCATTGATATGGGCCTTTCCTGTTCCAGGGTCTTACGACCCCGGTAAGAAGATACACTGCCTACGGCAGTTTTAAAATTCAGAATTGGTGGTTTTTGGTCATGCGTTGCACAAAACAGGGGAAAAGTATAACGAACCTCCCGGTTCGTTAATCGATCCGGCCAGCCTGCATGCCGGCGCCAGAGGCTTTGGCCGCCGATGACCGGTCTGGCAGGGAGGATCGATCTACAAGACCATCATTTGGTTTATAAATATAATTAACATAAGTTTATACATCAAAGTCAGTTCTATGCCGATCTGTAAATTGAATAAACACAAAGTTCAGCAAAATAAGAACATAGCTTCGTGCATTTATTAAAAAATATATTTTTGTGAGAGATGTGTTAAATTTGTTTGATTGTAACACAAGGCTGAGGCAAAGGCTAAGGGCGCCTACGCTAAAGCTTCAGCGACAGCGTGCTGAGGGGAAAAAGAAAATAAAATTGTATATAAGATTATGTTTTTGAAATTCCGATACATTATAATACAATTCCGGTCCGATAAATAAAAAGGAGGGTAAAATATGGTAGAAAATAAGAATTCAACATTCCTGAAAATTGTTTTGGCAATCTTTGCTGTAGTATGTTTAATCTATGGCATTGGTTACTTTTTTGCACCAGATTGTATAGTAAATCTATCCGGCGGTGAACCTGTTTTTCATGGATGGCTCAGGTGGTCAGGCGGGGTACTTATTTCTTTGGGAATCGGTGCAATACTTGTGTTTCTTAACCCTAAAAACCAGGGGATTTTTGTAATAACAATAGCTATTGGAACTCTTCTAACAGGTTTGGCATTGGTATATGCCTGGATCACAATTGAAGAGGGGGCAAATGTGTTGTTTACAGCATTGCCAGCGGTAGTAATATTGTTGATTTCCGGACTTCTTTGGTTTAGCAGACAACAGGCGAAAGATATATTAAAGTCTGATAAGGAATGAATTATCTATGATTTTTCCCTGTTGTATAATTTGACAGACTCTATTTAATTGTTTTCCCTGGTTGTAGTTTACAATCAGGATATTTGGACCGGAATTGTATTTTAATTTTAATTAGAAAGCCACCTTCTTAGAGGGTGGCTTTTTACTAATAGGCTTTTTATTATTAAAAAATACAACTACATTCAACTTTTTACTCCATTCTATCTTTTACAACTTATAACCCTCTGATATAATCAAAAAACCATTCAAATAAAGTTTATATTTGCCGGTATTGCTATGGTAAAGAAAAATTCATATTTCAGTGGTTTTGGGTCTAAGATAAAAACACAAAACCAATATTATAAGAGCCGGGGATTATACAGGTATATTGGCCTGACCACCCTGAAGATTTTATTCCTTTATTCAATATTTATTTTACTTGTTTTTTTGATTGGCCGGTTCCTTCTTGATTTTGACCAAATTTTTCAATACCTGATTAATAATCTCTCAGATGGGCTTATTCTTATAATTTTTTTTATATCAGAATCATTTTTAGGCCTGGTACCAGTTGATCTGTTTGTGATCTGGACCACAAAATTTCATTCACATGTTTTTTATCTTACCATCCTGGGGGTTCTGTCCTATATTGGCGGAATCATTTCCTATCAGATAGGACTATGGTTTTCAAAAAGGCCCAAAATAAGAGATTATATTGAGCAGAGATTAAATAAATATATCGTGTTTACCAGGAAATGGGGCGGGGCATTTATCGTTGTTGCAGCTTTGTTTCCATTCTCTCCTTTTTCACTTGTGGTCATTGCAGTAAGCTTATTGCGATATCCTTTCAAAAGGTTCCTGCTTTTTGCATTGGTGCGGTTAGTAAGGTTTATTATACAGGGAGTTTTATTCTTTGATATTCTTAACCTCGACTCATGGGTGATCTAGTCAGAACAGGGGAAAAGTATAACGAACCTCCCGGTTCGTTAATCGATCCGGCCAGCCTGCGTGCCGTCGCCATCCGCGTGCCGCTGAAGCTTTAGCGGAGGCGCAAGGCTTTGGCCGCCGGTGACCGGTCTGGCAGGGAGGATCGATCTACAAGACCCTCATTTGTTTTTTGAGATTTGTTATTTAATATCCCGGGACTTCAGTTATAATTATCTGCCGGTCAATTTATCGATTTCAAGCATTTGATCACCGGTCAATGGTCCGAATTGCAATGCACCGGCATTATCTTCTACCTGTTTAACCGTTTTAAAACCCGGTATAGGAATTGTTTTATCACTCCGTGCCCAGATCCAGGATAAAGCACCCTGAGCCAGAGTACGACCACCACTCATGAGAACTTCACGAATTGCTTCAAGCTTTTTTAAGAAATCTGATGCAAATTTCCCATCCTTGAAATATGGATTATATTTATCTTCAAAAAGGTGCACAATACTACGCACATCGTCTGCAGGGAAAGTTGAATTCTCGTTAAACTTTCCGGTTAACAATCCCATTGCCAGTGGGCCACGGTTTATACTTGCAAGATTTTTCTCCTCACATAATTCCAGGATCATAAAATTACCGGCAAATACGTTCAGCACATGTTGTACAGCAATACAATTAGGGCCTTCTGCAAAAAACCTGGCTCTTTCATAATCATCCGTGCTCCAGGCATAACCACGGATCTTTCCCTCCTGTACCAGAGTCTCAAGCATCTCACGTGTCGGACCTGCATCTTCGATTTTGTAATCATTGATATGTAGTTGGTATAAATCAATATACTTTCTTTTCAGGCGATTTAAACTAGCCTCAACCGCTTTACGGATATACTCAGGGCTCGCATCCATACCAGTCCATTGTTTTTTACTGGCATCGAAGACCATCCCGAATTTGCTTGCAATAACAACATCCTCACTACGTCCGGCCAATGCCTTACTTAATATTTCTTCAGAATGACCTGTACCGTAAATGTCAGCTGTGTCAAAGAAAGTAACCCCCATATCAAGGGCCTTGTGAATAGCACGAATTGATTCATTATCATCTACCTGGCTCCAGCCTAAAGGCATTCCTTCTGTGCTTGCAAATGGCCCGCCAATTGCCCAGCATCCTAAGCCCAGGGCACTGCCCGGTATGCCCGCCCTGCCTAATTTTCTTGT
>JAUWMO010000353.1 GCA_030613125.1 Bacteroidota bacterium
TATGAAAAAAGTAAAAGTTGCAATTATTGGCACAGGCTATATTGCCGATTATCACGCACGTGGTTTGCAATCATTGCCTGAAGTGGAAATAACTATTTCTGTTGATACCCGGTTAGAAACTGCGCGGGAGTTTGCCGCAAAATATAATATTAAAGAAGTGGAAACCGATGCAATGAGCATTGTTGACCGTAAGGATTTAGATGCAGTTATAATTGGAATACCAAATAAATTTCATGCACCATATGCCATTGAATTTTTGAAAAACGGAAAAGATGTGTTTTTGGAAAAACCAATGGCTATGAATTCAAAAGAAGGAAACAAAATAATAGGAACTTTAGGGTCAACAGGGCAACTTCTTATGGTTGGGCACATGTGGAGGTTTGACACAGAGGTGAATTATATGAAAAAGGTAGTAGCTTCCGGCAAACTCGGAAAAATCATAAAAACCAAGGGTTATGGCATTCATGAAAACTGGGGGCCTTCCGGTTGGTTTACACAAAAAGATTTGGCAGGTGGTGGAGCGCTTGCCGATATGGGTGTTCATGCAATTGACACAGTTCGTTATATTCTTGGTGATCCCAGACCAATTCAGGTCTATGCAGAAATTGGCACATATTACGGTAATTATGATGTTGATGATTCGGGCATCATAATAGTCACCTGGGATAACGGAACAACATCTATTATAGAAAGTGGTTGGTGGCATCCTCATATGGACGGTCCGGAAGCAGGAACACGACTATTCGGATCAAAAGGATACGGAAGCATTTTTCCTACCCTTCTGAAATTTAATGTTGAAAAATTTCATGGTGAATTTAACGCTCCAATGCCTGAAAAATCAGAACATTGCGACCAGATTATCTATGACCGGCAAATGGAGCATTTTATTGATTGTATCAGAACCCGGAAACAACCTTCTCCCGGTTTCCCGGAAGGACAAATGGTTTTGAATATTGTCGATGCCGCTTATCTGTCATCCCAAAAAAAAGAGGTTATTAAACTATAACATTTTCAATTGAAGAATTTTTAATCTTATATTAAAATATCATAGTTGTCCGGGGAAATTTTAGAAAACGATCTAAAAAGATTTATCATTAAAAATTTAATCATTTGAATGTTTTTTAGTCTTTCTGGGGCTAGCCCCAGACCCCACCTCATTTTTATTCACAAGATTATTTATTTTAATAGTGTTCATGAATTAACTCCGATAGTTATTGGAGTTCGGCTCTCCAGGATTAGACCTGCTTGCCAAGAGGTAAGAAAATTCTGTCTGCCAGCACGACAGGGATGGAAGCAAAAATAATTTATTTCTTCTTTGTCCTCAAGCCGGACAGGCTTTTTAATACATTTTTTCGTCTTGATCAATATTCAGGCAATTTAGGTAGTGGGGTGACGAAAACCTGATTGTGGGTTGGCAAAATAGAAGCTCCGCTAACATAATTTGCTAAAATTCTCAATAATAGTTATGTTTTAATGACATTTGTGGAAAGTTTCCCCGAACACTGCTGTTAAAATATCTTAACCTTTCATTAAAGAATTTTAACCCAATCAGTCATTCTGTTAATTTCTTAACACATATACAGGTTAAAAAACTATGTGTAATTAGTAATATTTAAGAAGTATTATGTCTCTTTTATCTATTTATTTGTATAGTGGATTAAACTCTTAAGTCCACATAAACAAATAATATTTATAATATGACCCTTTTTTATTAACCAAAACCTATGTTTTATGAAAAAAAAGATTCTGCAAATGTTGTTCTTGTTTGCCGTGTTTGCGACCAGCGCACTGGCACAAAGAACTGTAACCGGGGTTGTCGAAGATGATTCCGGAGTGCTATTGCCAGGCGTAAGTGTGGTAATAGTTGGCACTACACAAGGTAGTATTACCGACATAAACGGAGAGTTTAGCATCGTGGTTCCCGGAGAGGAATCAGTTCTGAGATTCTCATTTGTGGGAATGGAAGCCCAGGAAGTGACTGTTGGTAATCAGTCTGTAATCAATGTTACTCTGGCAACATTGTCTGTTGGCTTGGATGAAGTAGTTGTCACAGCCCTAGGTATCTCAAGAGAGACGAAATCACTTGGTTATTCTGTGGGTGAAGTGGATGGGGAAGATCTTACAAATGTTCCTCAGGAAAACTTAATGAATTCACTTGCAGGAAGAGTTTCCGGTGTTGTTATTAACTCTACCGCCGGAGCAGGTTCTTCTGTAAGTATGGTAATCCGCGGTGCATCATCTTTAACAAGTGATAACCAACCACTGTTTGTTGTTGACGGTATTCCAATGAACAATACTCTAAACAATGTCACGGAAATGGCAAGAGATACCAAACCAGATTATGGTAATGCGATCTCCGACATTAATCCTGAGGATATTGAAAGTATATCTGTACTTAAAGGACCGAGCGCTGCAGCGCTTTATGGTTCAAGGGCAGGAAACGGTGTGGTACTTATTACAACAAAATCCGGTAAAGCGAGTAAAGGAATTGGTGTTACAATAACCTCAAACACAGTTATTGAAAGCCCGTACAAGTATCTCGAAAAGCACAACTTAATGGCAAATGGCAGGCGGCCTTATACTCAGGATAACCGTCCAAACAATGGTTTACCTTACTATGCGGTTCCTGCAGGAGATTCATACTGGGTAGGTCCTGAATTAGACAAAGGTATGATGGCATATCAGTGGCCTTTCTTTGATGAAAATGGTGCACTTGTTGCAACTCCGATGGTATCTCATCCTGATAATGCGAAAGAATTCTTTCAAACAGGGTACACAACTACAAATGGTGTTGCTATTACGAATGCAATTGAAAAAGTTAACTACAGGTTATCATATAACAATATGCAAAACCAAGGAGTTATTCCTAATAGCGATTTGCATAGAAATACTCTCGGTTTAAACTTATCTGTAAACCTTACTGACAAGTTAACCGTAAGTTCCATTATTAATTTCGTTTCTTCAGGCGCTGATAACCGCCCTGCCTGTAACCGTAAAGCTAATCCAATGAAATATATTTATGATTTGAACTCTCACATAGATATCGAAGACGTGAAAAATTATTGGGTAGAAGGAAAAGAGGGAATTCAACAAAATGGTCCGTATAATCTCGTCGTAAACCCTGATGGGACTTACGGTGTGGATGATATGATGAATAATCCGTATTTTATTGCAAATGAAATAAACAATTCATTCTCAAGGAACAGGGTGTACGGTAATGTCAGAATTGACTGGGAGATTATTCCGGATCTGTCATTTATGGCTCGTTATAATCACGACCAGTTCAACGAGACTCGTGAAACTAAAATTGCTCCAAGTTTTTCCAGAGAGCCTAAGGGTTTTTATGGTATTCTTGATATGT
>JAUWMO010000027.1 GCA_030613125.1 Bacteroidota bacterium
TTAAAAGGTTGAGAAAGATGATCCTTTGCTAAATCTTCAACTGATAAGCCAACAGGAAGTTTACCATTGTTCGAAATGACTAATTTATCAGGATAAATATTGATTGAAAGACTTGCTGTATAGTAAGAGTAATCCCGATGAATAAATGCATTTAGAATAGCTTCACGGATAGCCAGTCGTGGATAATTGGGATGATCAATCCTTTTCCAATCCGATGATTTAAAAGAACTGCTGACACCATAGGCAAGATCAAATAAATCCGTAATCTGATTTATTGATTGAAACAAGTTCTTTTCAAAAAATTTATCATACACGATATGATCTCCGGCTTTATCAGATTGAAAAACAGAAAGCCTGACTTTACACTGAGGGAAAAACCGCACCGGTTCTTTTCCAAACAGCACAACTGCTGCATTAGTAAAGTCACCGTTCTTATAAAGTCCGAATTTGGATAAAAAAGATAAAGGTTCATTTGGCAAATCCTTTTCCCGGCATGAACTTTCAACATCTTTGATACATGCATTAACTTCGCTTAAATCAATATCCTCAAGCTCTGCTTCAATGGCAGGTTTTGCTTCCCAACGTTCACCTTTTTCCTTTTGTCTATGAATCAATTCAGCAAGTTGTTCTGATGTGGCTTTAACTGCTTTTTCTGCAACCCGGTAATAAACAGTACCGCAATATATGTACGGTTGCTTCGTTCCTTCCCAAACCGTAATAATGATTAAATCCTTCTTTTTATATTTTTCTACATCGACTGATACTGCAGGTTCAGGAATAAGCTCGTTCGTTAGCATATTTTTAATAGTCGCTGCATTTTTGTCGGCATCTGATACCCCTTTCAGCTTTTTGTCCGAATCAATACCTAAAATAAGATGTCCGCCTTTTGCATTCAAAAAGCTGCAAACTGTCCTGCCAATGTATTCATTATCAATCACAGACCTGAACTCCAATGATTGCGATTCAGGTTCTTCCAGGACAGTTTTGATGTATGTTATAGTTTTACTCATAGTGCCTTCATTTTTTTAATAATGTACAGTATCCTTGCCTTATCATCGAATTGCGTGTGAATTACTTTAATGATATCATTCAGGTCAAAGTATTCGTCTGTCCAATGTCCAACCCTTTCTTTAACTGGAATATCATTCTTAATTGTATCATTATACAAGTCAATCAAACGGATATCATCCAGTAAACTTGTTGATTTAAATTTAAAGCCTGTTTTTCTTGATCCATCTTTTTTGTACATATACTGTTTTAAAAGGGTTCTTGCCACCCTGACATCCCTGTGGGCAATAAACCAATGCGGTTTTTTTAAAGCAATGGCAAGTTTCATTTCTTCATGGGTTATGGAGGTTGGACCAATTACACCTGATCCATAGTGGGGGCGAATTATGCAGAACATACAATCACAGTTTCTGACAGCATCCAGGCAATTTTCGAGGTTTGATTTTGCCGGATCAACCGGCATGGTTCTATAATGTGAGTTTACAGGATGAAAATCCATTTGCTCAAATAAGCCACATACTTGGTTGATTTGATCCTCAAACCCATACACCGTTGAGGCGACCATAATCTCTATTATACCATCAGTTGTCATCTTGGAAATAAATTTTATGCTTATTCTTACTCCTCCTCCACATTCTCCAACTCCTTTCCCATCCTGTACTTTATATCGTAATTAAGGATAAAATAAAGTTCCTCTTCTGAAAAGCCATAATGTTCCGCAAAAACATATTTACCTCTTTTTCCTTTCCATTTTTAATTCTCTTTCAACAAAAAAATCGTAAATATCAATACACCTGACACCATGCTTTGCAGAAACTCCGGGAATCTTATTCGGTTTGTTTTTGTTCTCATTCGTGATCAGAACAAAATTGTTTACTTTACAATATGCAATCAGGTAAGGATCGGCTTCTTCCTGACCTTCGGCAAGTTTTTTGGCATTGAAGAAGCCTGTTGCATACTCTTCATTGATAATCGGAATAGCTGCATTTATACATTCTTCATCTGAAGGAAATACGAAGGTCTTCTTCCACTTTTTCACCCATTTCTTAAGAAAATCTTCCTTGCCTTCATAGTTGTTTATTTCTTCTTCTACAAAATCAATGGTTCTGAAACAGCCTTGTTTTATAAGTTCTTCAATCTCCTCCCAAATGGCGGAAAATACAGGATTGTCATACTTAAAAGTTAATTCAAGCATAATCAATCCGCTTGTATCAATCACATAAACAACATTATCTTTATCGTCAAAGCCTAATTTCATTAATTAAGGATTAAGCAATTGACGGGTTTTGGGAATATAGGATAATTTTACTCCCAAAAAATCTGATAAGTCTTTCAGGTCAATTTTGTTTTGGTCAAATGCCTTGAATGCAAGGTTGATATATGTACGACCCCGTTCTTTTATAGTTTCCTTTGGTATATTTCTTCCTTCCGGGGTTTTACTAATACCAAAAGTTGGCTTGTTCCATGCTTCGTGCTTCTCTTTGTAAAAAGCAGATGTTGTAAGATTATTTTCCAGTAAACACCTTAAAATAGCCAAAGGCCCTACATGAAAATGATTGGCTAATTCTATCAAATCCTTCTTTGCCCAGTTTTTCTCATTGTTTGAAACGTATTTACGGACAAGATTCATTTGTAACAACTGAGCTGATGGCACTAATAATTCGGCTGCAAAAGCATTACACCATTTTTCGATTTGCTTTGCATTAGGATCAAAGTTTATATCGCAAATACCTCCTTCATTAAGCAGTATGTGGCCTAATTCATGAAAAAGAGTAAAAATTTTAGCTGTTGTCTGTTCTCCGCCTCGTTTTATAGCAATAACAGGCATTTGTTCATCAACCAATGAAAAACCACGAAGATTATCCTGTGTAAGGCTTAATTGAAAAACGGCAACACCTAAAGATTCGACATATTCAATGTAGGCATCCAGGGCATCATTTACATTTTCAACCTGCCTGAATTCATCAAGTTTCCATTCAATACGAAGTTTGTTGGCAATAGCAACAGGTGAATCTTCAATACTTCCTCTGAATTGAAAAGGCTGAATGGTCAGTCCTGTTTCTTCTTTTAATTCAATTAATGAAGCAACCAGTGCCCGGGCTTTACGAACAGCCATAATGGTTTTCTCATGGAAAATATCAAGTTCAGCAGAATCGATAGTACGTCTGTCTTTGGGCAATGGCTTCTCTTTGGGAGGCTTTTGTAACAAAAGTGTTGCAACAGTACGATTATAGGTTTTAGCCATAAACTTAAGTTCGTCCAATGAAGGAAATTTTTCACCGTTTTCTAATTGGTCTAAACGGGAAATGCTTATCCGGATGCTTTCTGCCGCTTTGGGTTTGCTAAGCACAAGGGAGTCCCTCGCCCATTTAAGGACCTCAGGATTTGTCTTAATATGAATTACTTCTGCCATTGTAATACAAAATTAATTTATTTTACTCATTCTCCTCTTCTTTCTCCAACTCCTTACCCATCCTGTACTTGATATCATAGTTGATGATAAAATCCAACTCCTCCTGCGTAAAACCGTAATGATTTGCTAATACTTTGTCGATTTAATCTATGATGGGCTTGGATAATCTCGGATAAAACTCTTGATAAGTTATATTGCCTGTTTTCTTGGAAACTTTTTCCTTTAAATTACTGTTCTTTTTATAACCGACCAATAGCCTGCAAATTCGATAAAAATCATCTTTACCTTCGTTTACAGTTTCACCTGATAGGGAATCAATTTTCTCAGCAATTTCTTTCCATCCTCTTAGATTAAAATATCCAACACAAAAATCCGTTCTCTGCGATACTTCAAGGGATTCATTTAACCCCTTAGTCAAATGGTTTTCTATATTGTCATAAATTTTAGGCATATAATCAGTTTTAGTCCAAATTTAGAAAAAATGTTGGCAAGATTATACTCTTTTGCAAGTTTTGGTTTGTAGGTCGGCATTGTGGGACTTGCAGGTGTTCCTAATGTACGTTGGTTTTTCCTGCATACCACACAACATGTTTATAGTAACAGCTCCTTATAAAAAAACTGTTTTTACCTGCAATATTTCCGGATTACATAATAGGCTTCAGGCAGGCCCAGTTCACCGGCTTTGCTGATGTCTTTACAGCCCTGATCTGTTTCTTCAAGGTATATCTGGATTAATCCCCTGTTAAAATAAGCTTCTGCCATATCGGGATTTAGTGAAATTGCCTGCCGGTAATCTGAAAACGCTCCTGGCAAATCGTTAATCAGACTTTTAATATATCCTCTGTTAAAATATGCAGGTGCAAAATTTGGATTTAACACCAGAGTGCGGTCATAAATCCTTATAATCTCTTCATAATTTGTTCTGTCAGAATTCAATGTTTTATGTGTTTCAACCTTCCTGTCTTCAATCATTAAAAAATCATCCTTAAGATCAATTGAATTAAGAACTTCCACCAGCTGGTATTTTAACCCTCCAATATTAAAATAGATCAAATAATTGTACGGGTCTTTTTTAAGAGCTTTATCCATGAATTCAAAAGCATTGTTAAAATCGTGATTATAACCATAAATAAGCCCTTGAAGAAACAAGCCCTGAAACGAATCCTCTTTATAATGAAAGTTTTTTTTCAGCTCATTATCGTTTTGGTATGTTACTGTCTTAGGTTCATCAACAAGTATAAGATCTAAAAAGAAAGGACCGCTTGAAGATTTATTTAATTCCCTTATATCCTGATAGTAAGATCTGTTTTCGGCATTTTTTACAGTAAAGGATACAAGGAACACAGGTTTCATCTTAACAGATGTTTCTAATGAATAAAAATCTTTTGAAGTAATATTTCCGTTATCAAAATTTGCTTTTAATTCAATTATCTTATTAAAATAAGTGGAGTCAATCGTGGCAATATCATTTTGAAAGACTGAATCACTTGAAATCCTGTTTGCCATTTCCTGATCTTCCATTGCACCAATCAGGTCGTTTATCATGTTTTTGGCCATGGCCCTGTTAAGATAGGCCTGTGTAAATCCCGGATACAGATCAAGCACTTTTGTGAAATCCCTTATTGCACCATAAATATCGCCAATGTTTAATTTCACTCCTGCCCGGTTATAATAAGCAAATATATTATTAGGATTTAGCTCAACCACCTTATCATAATCACTAATCGCTTCCTGATTATCCCCAACCTGGGCTTTTAAGACCGCCCGGTTATAATATGTAAGAGCATTTAAAGGATCCAGTTTGATCACCTTGTTGTAATCGTCCATTGCCCCCTGAAGATTATTTTGTTTATATTTAGTCAGAGCGCGAAAATAAAAAGCCCTTGAATTTGTTGAATCTATCCTTATCAGGAAATTGAAATCTTCAAGTGCATTATCAAAATCCCCTTTATTGTACCAAATCAGGCCCCGGCGATAAAAAGCTTCAATTTCATGTTTATTAATACTAATTGCCTTGCTGCAATCATCTAAAGCTTTGTTATAATCCTTTTTCATAGACCAGACAGAACTGCGATTGAGATAGGCCTGATAATGATAGGGATCAAGCATGATAGCCTCATTAAAATCATCCAGTGCCCCTGTAGTATCATTCATAAGCATTCTGGTAAATCCCCGGCTTGAATATATATCAGGATTAACAGGATCGATATCAAGGGCAGAATTGTAATCTTTTAGTGCACTAAAATAATTATTGAGTCTTTCCTGTGTGATTCCCCTGTAATGATATGCATGGGTAAAATAAGGGTGAAGACTTATTACTGTTGATAAATCTGACCTGGCACCCATATAATCTCCCAGGTTAAATTTGGCAACTCCCCTGAAAAAGTAGGGCTGAAAAAGCTCAGGATTGATCTTAATAACTGCATTAAAACGCCGGATTGCTTCTGAATTATCATTTCTAAAAAGGCTTCTTTTTCCCAGTTCAATATAATGTTGAATATTTAGCTGGCAGGCCGTTTCCTGTCCTCCAATTAAAACAAATAAAATTACAGGCCAAAAACATTTATTATAAATTCTTTTTTTTAATCTTCTGAGGACCATATCCCGTCAATAAGTAAAAAGTGTGCGCAAATTTATTGAATTATTCCTGTTTTCCTCACTGTTATCAAAATACTGAACTATTAAGTTGTAAATAGCTGACTTTCAATTTGGACAAACTTTAAAGCTACTATATACAAAAGGGAAAATGAGTATGGATTTATTGATGATCAATATCTTTATCGAAGTACGCTAAAGCGCACTAATTCAGCCATTATTGTATTTCATCCAACACCATGCTGAAGAGGCTGTGTGAAAACGTATTTCCAAATAAATTTTCGGGTGTCCAATGAGAAAAACAGGAGGTGTACATTTTGCTCTTGGAGGGTAAAAAATCAGCCCACAATGATAACACGATTAAAAACCCAGATAATAAATACCACTATTACTAAATTCAAAGCACTTAAGAAGTAATTGTAATATGGGCGCCATCTATGTATTTTCCTTCGTAATAACATTCCAATTGTAGGTAAAAGACCTGCCATCGCAGTCAGGAAATAATTGACCTCATTAAAATATCCCTGAAGGTCTTTTTCAGTAAACATTAAAAAGTAAATAAAAATTAAAAAAACCGCCAAATAAATAAGATAACTGATTTTTAATAAGGGTGTGGAAATTTTCCTCCGCCTATGCACTCTTGATGGTTGGAGAAGTACAAAAGCAATTACAAAAATCATACTCAGGCCACCAACAGCAAGCAATCGCACCAGAAATTGAAAAAAATTATTCACAGAGAATTTTTTACAATTACATTAAAAAGTACAAATCAGGAATTAAGTATTTTCTTTTTGATTCCAGACAAGAGCACTTGCTCCCAGAACAGCAGCTTTCTGAGAATCGATTTTTGAGGGTAAAAGACTAACTTTTCCCTTATAATGGTCCATTAAATGTTCTTCAAGGGCTTTTTTTGTGGGTTCAAATATAAACTCTTCTGCCAGTGAAAGTCCTCCAAAAAGAAATATGGCTTCCGGATTGAAACTGGCAACAACATCTGCCAGTTTAAACCCAAGCATTTCTCCGGTATGATCAAAAGCTGTTTTGGCAATAACATCTCCTTTTTTTGCTGCATTATAGATCATCCTTCCTGTCAGGTTATTAAAATTCACATTCCTTAATTCACTGTCAGCAATGGAATCGGCAAGTATCTTGAAGAAAGTTCTTTTTATTCCTGAAACCGAAACATAAGTCTCCAAACATCCTTTCCGGCCGCATGCACACTCTCTGTTACTTGCTCCGGGCCTGATCATTGTATGACCTATTTCTCCCGCCATGCCATTTTCTCCGATAAGAAGTTTTCCATCAACAACAATGCCACTGCCAAGACCTGTTCCCAGAGTAATAACTATAAAATTTTTCATTCCTTTTGCACCACCGTATACCATCTCACCAACGGCTGCAGCATTGGCATCATTAGTAACAATAACCTGAAGGTTTGTATATTGCCTGAACAAATCGACCAGGGGAATAATCCCTTGCCAGGGTAGATTCACTGCATTCTCAATTGTTCCTTTAATGATGTTTCCCATTGGTGCTCCAATTCCTATTCCTTCAACAGAAACCTTGTTATTTAGTTTTCGCAAGGCCAGTCTTACTTTTTCATTCAAAGCTGCCAGAAAAACTTCAATCTCTCCATAATCTTTTGTTGGGATCATACCTTCAGACAATGTATTCCCCTCCCGGTCTATGATTCCATAAATTGTATTTGTTCCGCCAATATCGATACCAATAGCTACTTCTTTTTTCAATTTAATTGAATTTATGTTTTACCTCCTTATTATTCCGTAATGTATTCATTACCAACCTTTCTGGCTCTGGTTGGTTTATCAAGGTCGATCCCCAATGCGATACCAATCTCAACCAACACATTCCATCCAGCTGCCAGTTCAACATATTCTTTATATTCCCCTCCATCAGGTATACGTATAGTTGGGAATTGAGTTTCACGGCTGGAGATTGCAATTACATTCATTTTTACTCCGTCGGCAAGACACTCCAAAAATTTTTCCTCCTCGCTTTCAAATGGCTCCATAATAATAACCAGCTCGTTCTTATCCATAACCTCTTCAATGCCATGCACTGCATATGTACCTTCCAAAAAATCAGATTTTTTTCTTGTTATCTCATTGGTTTTTAATGTGAGTTCTTCAACAACGCCATCATTTCTTCCTGCAAAATAGATTAAATCAGCATTTTTCATTGTCTGCACCAGTTTTTCATTAATATTCATGGTAAGCGCATTCTCAAAAAGATCAGCTAATTTGTTTAAACCTTTCATTTCCTCCCCGGCTAAATTTCGGAGCAGGCTATCATAGAACAAACCCTGCTCTATTACTGACATTGTTGCGGCCACAGCATTTTCCTTTCCACAATTCAGAATATGTGTATCTTTTGCCAGTTCTTCAAGTTTGGTATTCATATTTGCTGTTAACCCAAAAAATGCATCATGCCCTGAATCTTTTAACTTCATAAATAACCTGACCACCTCTTTGGTCTGGCCGGAGTTAGATGCACCAAAAACTGCAAACTCCCGCAAGTCATATTCCAGTGCCTGGGTAGATCCTTCGCAAAAAATTGGTTGTTGACCTCCTTTACGCAAAGCGGAAGCTATTGCACGCTTAGCAGGAAATATCCGGCTGCTGCCTTCACCGGTAAAAAATATTCCTCTTTTTACTTTAGCGGTATTTGCAAAGCGCATGGAAGCTTTATGATCAAACTTCCGGATAACTTCCGGTGTTTCCAGCATTTCTTTTACCAATGCAAATTTTGAATATTTATCTTCAGTTAGATTCATAGCTTAAAAATTAGTTATATAGTTAGTTACTTAAAATAATAGCAAATTACAGTGTCAGAATAAAATCATTCAGGTCATCCTGGATTTGCGATTCCCTTTGGAACCCACCACCAAGATGCTGCCAGAAAACCTCAGCATAATCCACTCCTACCAATTTACCATAATCGGCATTGGCTTTTCTTGCTACGTCAAAAAAATTATCCATTTTATGCATCACCCTCATTAGCTCTACTTGAGACTTGTGATACGAAAGCATTTCCATTTTTGTATCCATGACCGAAGTGACATCAACAAAAAAATGAGGTGGAACAATTGCAGATCCAAGAGGATCACTTAACGTTAGTGGGGCTGAGTGATACAAAAGCGGAGTAACATCAAGCGGTTCTTCATCAATTGGGACATTGGGTAAGGAAGATATCATGGCAGCTGACTCAACAATATTGCAGGTGGTCCTATGGTCACTGTGATAATCCATTGGGAGATGTGTAATTACAATCCCGGCTTTCACCTTTCTCATCAATGAAATTGCAGCCAGTCGAAATTCCGTTGTATCAAAAAGAAATCCATCTCTGCCCTCCATACAATAGTATTCTGCATCAAGTACAATAGCTGCTTTACGCGCCTCTTCTTTCCGCATTTCAATTGTGTCTTTTTGAGTTGAATTAATACCACCCATACCACCAGCTGTCATAGTGGCAATTACAATCTTATATCCTCTGTCTTTTAATAATTTTAGAGTTCCGGCACACCATGCCTCAGCATCATCAGGATGAGCTGCAAAAGATAGAACCACTTTACTAAATTTTCTTTTCACAATTATCTATTTTTTAACCATTAATTTTTTCAACCTGACAAACTCCGGGAGTTCACCAACAAGTGGTTTTATGTAATCAATGAAAGATGAAGAAACAAAATTACCTTCCTGATTAAAATACTCCTCTGGTATGGGTTTTGCCCTTACTGCCACATCATTTAGTAAAGCCTTGCCAAACTCAACAATATACGGATTGTTTCCAAGCCGGTTTATAGCTACCATATACCCTGTTTCTCCTTTTTCAGCCAAATTAACAGCCTCTAAACCACATTCGTAAGCTTCCTGCAGGTCAATAGTAACAGCCCGGTCCATTGCACTCATGATCAGGGATTCAGTTATCTGGAATTCCCCTCTTACACCAAATTCATCAGCAATCATTTTATGCAGGTTGAGTCCGACACTTGCTCCTCCCATGGCACCAAATTCAATATTTTTAAATTTATCATGGGTTTGGGAAGCGCTTACCGGAGTTCCATCTGCAAATTTTAATCCTTCCCCGCATACTACAGAAACCCATCCATACTTTTTAATACAATTATCAACATCGCGAAGGAAATTTTCCTTATCAAAAATATGTTCAGGGGTGTAGATCAGATGTGGTGCATCATCTTCATCCTTTTTAGCAAATGCTGTTGCAGCACCCAGCCAACCTGAATCTCTCCCAATTGTTTGGTAAACAACATATTTGTCAACCTTCTTCATATCTCTTGCTAAAACTCCTGATTGCATAACATTCAAGATATTAGATCTGGCAGCAGAAGCAAAACCAGGGGTATGATCGGTTCCAAACAGGTCATTATCAACCGTTTTAGGAATCCCGACACCTATCATTTCATAATTATGTTCCTTGCAGTAGGCTTCTACCCGGTTAATAGTATCCATGGTATCATTTCCGCCTATCATAAAAAAGTACCTTATATTGTACTTTTCCAACACCTTCATAATTACCGGGAAATCTTTCTCTTTTATTTTATGTCTCGACGAACCAAGAGCTGATGAGGGTGTGCTCCTCAGGCCTTTAAGTATCCCGGCAGGTTGATTTCCCAGATCTATTATCAGCTTATTCATAAATCCTTCTATACCATAATTCATACCATAGACCTGGTCAATTTTATCAGATTTGATAGATGCTCCGACCACTCCGGCTAAACTGGAATTGATCACTGAAGTGGGTCCTCCTGATTGCCCTATTATTGCATTTCCTTTTAGCATGATAAGTTTTTTAATTTAAGTTGGAATTATATAAATTCTATTTCCCCAAAACACTCTGGCCGGTGAAAATCCGGTTCTTTTGTGTTTATCTTATTCCATACCAAAAAGTGCATTTCTGTTAATTTGTCTCCGCACTTATAAAAATTCGCTCTCATTCTTTTTCCCTTCAGGTCCTGAATATCATGATCAATAAACGAAGTCATTGGAATAGCTATTGTTATTTCCCAAAAAAAATCTCCCTTTTTTTCAATAAAAGGTGTGCTTCCTAAACTTGATTCTCTTCTGATTTTTTGTACAACCACCGGATCAATGAACTGTCCTCCTGCTCTTGAAATTCCTTTTTTTACAAGACAAGTACCTATACAATTGAATTCAAAATTATAATAAACACCATCATTTTCGGGTGAAATAAAAAACTCAACGCAACTGTCTTCACACACCATCTCGTTGGTGCGGGATTTTTCTGCCAGAATATAATTTTCTTTCACATAATATTTCAGATATATCTCCATGTTCCCATATGCTATATTAAACTTAATATCGGGTGCATAGGAAAATTTTCTCCAGGGAATATTATCAATTGAATGTCCCTCTCCTAATTCATCCAATTTCGCCGATATCTCTTCAAGATCAGGATAATCTCCCTGAATATTAAGCTGATTTACCTTTAGGGTTCTCATTTTTTCTTATTACTCAGGTGTGACCTGTTTGTCATAATCTAATTCTTTCCATGCCAGGGCGCTAGCTCCCAATACAGCTGCATTGCTTTCTTCAAGTGAAGAAAACAGGATACTAAAAGTGTCTCTGAAAAAAATCTGGACATGTTTGTCGACCCATTTTTTTAAAGGTTGCATCAGAAGATCTCCGGCCCGGGAAAGCCCTCCAAAAAGAAATATAGCCTCCGGGCTTGAAAAAGCCAAGGCATTAACAATGGCTATAGAAAGAGTATAGGCTGTCTTATCGAAAGCCTCAAGGGCGATTGGATCTCCATCGGCAGCAGCTGTTGCAATTATTTTTGAGCTTATCTCTTCAAACTTATATTTTCTGAGGCTACTTTTCCCTTTTCGAAGCGCAAGTAATTCTAAAACAGTATTGCAAATACCTGTTGCTGACACATAGGTTTCAAGACAGCCCTGCCGTCCACATCCACATTCACGACCTCCTGGTTCCATGATCATATGTCCCATTTCTCCTGCAAACCCACTGTGTCCATAGACCACCTCTCCATTCACAATAATCCCGCTTCCCAAACCTGTTCCAAGTGTGAGAACAATAAAGTTTTTCATTTTACTTGCCCCCCCATATATCATTTCCCCAACTGCAGCCGCATTGGCATCATTTGTTAAAGCGAAAGGAATATCCCTATGCTCCAGAAAGAGATCACGAAAAGGTATAATACCTTTCCAGGGCAGGTTGGGGGCATTTTCAATTGTACCCTTGTAGTAGTTTGTATTAGGAGCTCCTACGCCTATACCTTTCAATATATATTCACCAGTCATGTTTTGAAACAACTCCCTGATCTTATTATCGAGAGCCTTCACAAATTCCTTTGCTTTGGAATATTTGACCGTAGAGACGGTGGCCTGCATTAATACTTTACCCTTTCTGCTAACCAAACCAACAACACTATTGGTCCCACCAATATCGATTCCTGCTGTTACTTCTATCATAATTAATATTTATTTTCTAAAGGCCAATAAGGTGATATATATAAAACATACAATTGGTACAAAAAATCCATAAATAATGTTCCCTGTAAGATCTGCTACTCCACTAAACAATAATGGTACAAAAGCTCCTCCGATAATAGCTGTAATCATTAATCCTGAGAGCTCATTCGTACGTTCAGGCATTTTATCCACAGTAATGGAAAAAATGAGTGGGAAAATATTTGCAAATCCTAATCCCGTTAAAAATATGAATGCTATAGCTATACCTTTTTGTGGAATAAATAATCCTAAAATCCCCACTAAGGATACAATCGAAGAAATTACAAAAAACTGCTTTGGTGAAATCCAGTTTAATATTATTGAGCCAGATAACCGGCCTATTAACACTGCAAGGACAATAAAAGCAGATCCCAATAATCCCCAGGTCTTCAAATCAAAACTATGTATATCTTTTAAATAAACAGGGATTTTTGAAAAAAGGCTGACTTCCGTTCCAACATATAGAAAGATTCCCACCACCATTGATAAAACATACCTGTTTTTTAACAAAAACAAACAAGATTTAAAAGTAGGATATTGTCCCTCATCTCTTCCTTTTTCATCTATTCTGGTGAAAGCCAAATATAATATTGCTACAAACATTCCGATACTAAATATTGGGAACAAAATTTTCCAATCAGCTCCCCACCACTTCACAGCAGCAAACGGAATAAGCATTCCTGAGAGAGTTCCGATAGCTTTGATAAATTGACCAAACAATAAATTTCGTGAATATTTTCCCTCCGGAGAAACATCACGCATAATAGGATTTCCCGCAACCTGTAATATCGCTGCTCCTGCACCAAGGAATAAAACAGATACTAACAGCAGATTAAAACTATCAAATCCAAAAACTGTTGGGATTAATAAACCAAATAATGCTATTATTAATCCCATTTGCAGCATATATTTTTTCCCTTTTCTTCCTTGCAGTAATCCCATTGGTATTGATAATATTCCAAACATAATTAATCCCATAAAAGTTACCAGTTGAGAAACAGTATTTGAAAGCATAAAATCTTCTTTCAATAAAGCTGATAAAGGACTAACAACATCAGCAAAACCCATACTTAAGAAAGCAAGAAATATGGGAACAGTTCTTAAATTATTGGATTGTGTTCCTGTCATTTGATTTGTTTTTAATTATAAAAGATTACAAATGTATGAAAAAGGAAAAAGTAAGAATGGTTTTTAATAATTAAAGGATTTTTCATCTATTTAAAATATTAATCCTGATTTTAACGAAATTCAGGGCTCCAGTTCTTCTTAAAATCCCAGTTTGATCTGAGTTTTATCTCTTCCTGGTAATAACTTACTTTTTCCGGTTGTATTCTTTTAATCAAGTCTCCAGTATCCCATTTTCCATTTCCGTTTTGGTCCCAAATAGCTTTTAATAAGTATTTTTTGGGGGGTAAATATTCAAACCTAAGGATTGTATCATTATATACCATGGATTGTCGGATCATTTTCTCGTTCTCACCCAGCAACTGAATTATCATATTCTTTTTGTTGTAATTCAAATCAAGTATGATGTTACCATAATACTCCATTTTTCTTGTTTTAAAAGTTAAAGTTGTACTGTCGTTAGTTGTACCGTATAGATCAGTAACAGAGCCAGGTAAAAACATAATTTTATATTTGACATCTTCTTCCCATTTATGTTTAAGGATCAATCTTTTAATATTTACTTTATCTTTTTCTATAAATACCTCAGTTGGAATTTCTATTGAATCTACAATTGAATAAAATAAAATCATTTGAGGATTAAAATCACTAAGTGGTGTTGCAGTAAATACGAATAATGAGTTATTCAGGTCAAGAGGATTGGCAGTGCTGGTATTAAAATTTAATCCTAAAACAAATTTATTCTGGGTTTGCAAGTTTCCCCTGCGTGATTTTTTTAAAGCTTGTGAGTACCGGAACCTAATTGTATCGAATTTATATTCATCATGTTTATTTGAATCCCCCAATACATATTTTACAGAAACCTGTATCGTCTCCAAATTTATCAAAGTTGTATCAGTAAGCCAATATCCAACTGTATCACCTACAACGAAAGTTTCTTCTATAAACCAATCTGTTTTTTCCGGTTCCCCAATAAGTTTTATTTGAGGTTTTTCTTCTAATGGTTTATTAAAAACAAGCAATAAATTTTCTTTCCTGCTTCTCGATGAATTTGTCAGATATTGATTGTGTTTTTCTTCAGCAAATAACCTCAATTGGAAACTGCCACCGGTAGAATCTGTATGAATTATTAAACTGTCTTTTTCCTTTATAGCTGAATTATTATCAGGATTAATGACTAAAACAGTGTCTGAAAAAGCTATCATTTCAGGAAAATGATCATATCTGTAGTTCATATTTCCATCCTGAAGAGCATATATATGAAAACTGTCTGCTTTGAGATTGTTTAACGTAAAAATCCCTTTTTCATTAGCTTTTGAGACGTATAAGGGAGTTTCATTAAAAATTGCAGAATCAGACAGGTTATCATAAAGCAAAATATATACATCTTCAGGTACCTGAAGGTCAAATGCATTTATGATACTCCCCTGAAAACTGAGGGAATCCAGTTTCGGTCCTGTTGAAAAGACAAACTGAAAGTTATTCAGTACGTTTCCTTCATTATTATCTTCAATGGCATCGCTGAAATTAAATGTGTAAGTTGTATTTTTTTTCAGGTCATCCTCAAAAGACAATTCAAATCCTTTACCTTTTATCTGTGTCTGTGGTCTTGTTTTAAGGGGAGGTGAAACAATTAGCTTTTGGTTAATATCATTTAATCTGATATATTCATCAAAAGTTACTTCAATAGATTTTCCATTATAATTAACTGAATAATTTTCAGGAGTGCTTTTTATCACTTCAGGAGGAGTCTCATCCTTTGCGCCACCAGGGGGCGAGCCTACCCGTGCACAATCAGACACGACCATCACTAAAAAGATAAGAAACAAATATATTGTAAGTGTCCTGATCAAATTAAATAGTAAAAAATAATTAGATTGTAGTATGATAGAAAATTTAAAAATTTATAATTTACAAATATAGTATAAACCTGTTGAGAAAAATTTGTACTAAAAGGTTATTCCCGGTTATTTTTGTAGTTTTGAAAACTAAAATTGTTCTATATGATCGAAAATTATATACATTGGAACATAAATCCTGAAATTTTCAGAATAGGAAATTTTGCAATTCGCTGGTATGGTCTGTTATTTGCTTCAGGTTTTCTTTTTGGTTACATTATAATCGGAAAATTTTTCAAAATCGAGAAAGTTCCTGCTGACCTTCTCGATAAGCTGACGGTTTACGTTGCTATTGGAACGGTGCTGGGTGCCAGGCTGGGTCATTGTTTTTTTTATGAACCCTCATATTACCTCAGTCATCCGGGAGAAATACTTAAAATCTGGCATGGAGGTCTGGCAAGTCATGGTGCTGCCGTGGGGATTTTACTTGCCCTGTGGCTTTTTACCCGGAACACCAGGCGTCCCTTTTTATGGATCATAGACCGTGTGGTTGTTGTAGTGGCTCTGGCAGCGTTTTTCATTCGCATGGGAAATCTTATGAATTCAGAAATATACGGTGTACAGACCTCCCTTCCCTGGGGGTTCATTTTTGAAAGAAATGGAGAAACCGTTCCAAAGCATCCAACCCAGATATATGAAGCCCTGGTTTATTTATTGATTTTTATTCTGCTATATTTTATCTACCTGCGCAAAAAAGGGAAAACCCGGAACGGATTGTTGTTCAGCTTGTTTTTAATTCTTGCGTTGACTGCCCGCTTTTTTATTGAATTTGTAAAAGAAGATCAGGTCGCATTTGAAGCAGGCATGGGCCTGAATATGGGACAACTTTTAAGCATTCCTTTTGTGCTGGCAGGAATTATTATCTGGTTTATTATATCAAGACAAAAACAGAAAGCTCACAAGAATTAAAATTATTCTCTAAATATTGAGTCCACTCCGAAAAGTAATAGAAAGAGAAAGACTACCAGCGTAAATAACTACTATTCGAAAAAAATGTTCACTATATTTGAAATGACCTTTGGGAAAAATTTCTGTGGACAGTAGCAATTCTTATATAACAAAATCATACAAGATTAAAAATCTGGTTTGTGACAGTACCGTTTTTCTTTTAAAGGAAAAACTTGAGCAATCAGGTTATATTATTTACAACATTGGCCTTGGTACTTTAACCCTTGCATATAAGGCTTCTGACAGATCGGAAATAAACCTGACAGTAATACTTCAGAAATATGGTCTGAGCATAATCAAAGGTCAGGAAAAACAATTAGTTGAGGATATTAAGATTGCTGTAATAGAACTTGTTCATCAAATGAACAATGTCAATTCAATTGTCCGCCGGTCAGATTATCTGGTTGAAAAACTTGGAAAAAGCTATCAGCAACTTTCAAAAATATTTTCCTCACATGAACCTACTACTCTTGAGAAATTTATTATTCTTCAAAAAATTGAAAGGATCAAAGAACTTATTAGCCAGGATGAATATACTTTAAGTGAAGTTGCTTATATGATGGAATATTCCAGCGTTCAGTATCTCTCCAATCAATTCAGGAAAATAACAGGAATGTCCGTATCGGATTATAAAAAGCATAACCATACTCAAAGAAGTTCACTAACCAGTCTCTCCTAGCGACAAACTTTCTTGTTTTCCGCACTTTTTTAAAATTGGCTCTGTAACCCTTAATTTTACAGGATTGCTTTTTGAATTTGGGTATTGCAACGATGAAAACAGGTGAAGTAAAAAATATCTTCGGAATACCGAAAGACAATGATTTCTAAAATCAAAATACACTTTATAAGATTATCCCATTAGGGACAAAATATTATAACCGGGGACGTAAGTCCCTTGATAAACAACCCCAGAGAAATAAAGTTCCGTCCGCGTGTCGCTGAAGCTTTAGCGGAGGCGCAAGGAACGGTATGATTTTATATCTTTAAAGATTAACCAAATCAAAAAAACCTGAACAATGCCTAATACTTACTCACAAATCTATCTTCATTATGTATTTTCTCCAAAATACAGGCAGGCGCTTATTAAAGCTGAATTTGAAGAAGAGATTTATAAATACATTGCCGGAATTATCAAAAATCTTGACCAACAATTAATCAGAATA
>JAUWMO010000225.1 GCA_030613125.1 Bacteroidota bacterium
TTCGGTGAGCCCTCATCCTTAGAAGCATTATATCTTTATACATGCCCTTTTGTTCTTGTACCTCTAAATTTAACCCACTTAAGGATGAGGGGTTCATTTAAATGATATTTATTGATTTTATTTCCTGCTCAGATCAAGTAACTCGATTACCCTGAATTCAGTTGGATGACTTTCAGCCTGGATGGCGATATATCCTTCCTTTAAAGGTGTCCCCTCTTTCAAAGGAAAACCTTCAGGGATGTTATTGCCACCGATTTGTGGTTTGGTATAGGTTAAAACAGTATCCCCGTTTACAACATGATGAATTATTTCGTCACCCCTGACGATCATTTCTACAGTTACCCATTGATCTCCATGGTATGTTTTTGAACTGGAGCTGATACAATGCCGGGTAACAAGCTCATCATTTATTACCACATTCGTGCCTGGTGTACACAGGTTGGCCGTACTGCGTTCACCCTCACCTGAGCCACCCAGTAACTGAGCTTCGATGGAAACCGGAAAGTCTTGATTGAGCCCCATGCTTTCTGCCGATTGGGAATGTAACATGGCGCCATTATTCCTGAATGCCCAACCAGGTCCACCTGGTACCTGTTGGCCGACGAACCTGTATTCTATACGAAGGATGTAATTAGAGAATTTTTCATTATAGAACAGATGACCAAATTCGCCATTAAGACTGTCGTATTCATCATAGCTCACCTTAAGAATTCCATCTTCTACCCGGAACGTGTTATTAAAATTATCGTTTAATTCATAACCGGAGATCTTAATATCCCATCCGGAAAGGTCCTTTCCGTTAAATAGTTGTATCCATTCCGGACTCTTGTTTTTTTTATTCTGGTTAACGCAGGAAACCAAAATAAGGATAAGGAATAAAAATTTTGTCTTCATTGAAATTAATAATTTTGGTTAATTGGATTGTGTTAAAATTTTCTCAACAATTTTTCCTGATGTTTTTTCTTTCATGATCAACTTGGTCTTGCCATCAGGCATACGTTCTTTCTTAATCAGCAGGTATTTTTCGTCAACTTCAGATGATTTACCCGGTCCTTCAACTTTACTTTCACCACGCCATTCCTGCAACTTAATTGGTTCCCACTGTTTTGATCTGGCAGAACGATAACAAGCATCAATAATTTCATTTATAACATATCCGTCATAAAACGATTCCATTGGAGTTTCTCCATTATCAAGTGCATTAAAAATATTATTAAACATATTTACATATCCCAGTTCATGTACTTCATCTCCGACGGGAAATAACCAGCCGCTATTGCTTTCAGCCTTTTCGGCAACATATCCGGTTTTACCACCTGCTGTAAACATTTCGAATCCGGTTCTTAAAAAGTGATTTATCCAAATAGTACCATCAGTACCAGCTACTTCATCACGCAAGTCCATACCTCCCCTGAAAGTCCAGCTAACCTCGAATTGCCCGATTGCGCCATTTTCATAACGGACCAGCCCTATTGCATTATCTTCAGCGTCGATAGGATGAACCTGAGTATCAGCCCAACACATAACCTCGACCGGCTTTATAGCCTTACCAATAAAGTTGCGGGCTATCTCTATACAATGGCAACCCAGATCGATGATTGCTCCCCCTCCGGCCTGATCAATATCCCAGAACCAGTCACTGTGAGGGCCACCATGCGTTTCGCGGGAACGTACCCATAAAATTTTACCAAGCTCCCCTCTTTCCACTGACTCTAACGACTTTAATGTTTTTGGTGGAAAAACAAGGTCTTCAAGGTATGCATTAAATACTCCGGCTTTTTCAACAATATCAAGCATTTCTTTTGCTTCTTCAGCATTTCTGGCCAGTGGTTTGGTGCATAAAATTGCTTTTCCTGTCTTAGCTGCCATTTCCACAGCCTGTTTATGCAAATTGTTGGGGAGGCCAATTACTACTATATCCGTTTCAGGATCATTGATGGCTTCTTGTATATCTGTGGTCCAACCGGGAATCTCCCATTCTTTTGCAAACTGTTTTGCCTTTTCCTCACTTCTGGAGTAAACTGTGTGTACCCTGTCTTTGCCTCGTTGGTTATGCAATGTTTTTGTATAGAACATTCCGATAAGACCTGTTCCTAACATAGTAATTTTGTGTTCCTTTAGCATTTGAAACTTCCTGTTTTTTTTTAAAGTTAACTAAATTATATACGGTTGCCGCATTTCTCTTTTCATTAACATAAATAAAAATTTTAAAATTCTATCCGGATATTTTCAGGATGATTAAAATGCCGTTATTTTTGTAAACTGATAAAATAAATAAAAAATATTTCCTCCCGTACCAGATAGCCATTTTATACTTTATAAAAATATGAATAAAAAAAAGATTTACTTAACAATTGTTATTACCGGGTTGATTGCCATATTAATTTATTTAGGTTTTCGATGCTTCATTTCGAATACAAAAAAACCGGGTACATATCAAACTTCAATGGTTGACATAGGACCTGTTGAGAAAACCATACCGGCTCAGGGTGTGGTTGAACCGGAGAATGAGGTTTTAATACTCAGCCCGGCTTCAGGCATAATATTAAGCATTGAAAAAGGTGCAGGTAGCAGAGTCAATGCCAGAGACATCATTCTAAGGCTTGATACCAGAGCCATCCTGGAACAGATCGGACAAATAGAAGATCAGTTGGAAGTAAAGCAAAACAACTTAAACAGGACTTTGTTGAACGCGCGCAGTATTAGGGTTGATCTGAGTTACAATATAGAGGTTAAGAAATTGAAAATTGTATCTCTCAAATCAGATATTCTTGATCAGAAACAATTATTGGATGTAGGCGGAATTTCCACTGCGAAATATGAAAAAACAAGGCAGGAACTAGCTCTTGCACAAAAGGATCTCGAGATGATCAAGGAGAAAAATGCCATCCGGTTAAAACAACTGGAGGCCGATGAAAGGGGATTGAGTCTTCAGATAGAGATACAGAAGAAGGAACTAACGGCCAAACAGGAATTACTTAACAGGATGACAATCAGGGCCCCTTCTGCAGGGATTATCCTTGAAGTGAATGGTAAAGAAGGGGAAAAAGTTAACACCGACCGTCTGCTTGTTCGGATGTCAGACATGTCAACCTTTAAACTGCGTGCATTTATTGATGACAAACTTGGGGATGCCATTGAAACAGGACAAAATGTTTTGGCCAGTGTGAATGATGAGGTTTTAAAAGGAACCATTGGTATCATTGGACCAGAGGTCCGGAACAGAAAAATTGAATTTGATGTGCATCTCGATAAAAGTGACAACAAGAACCTGAGACCAAATCAGACGGTTGATTTAGAAATAATCCAGCACAGGCTTGACAGTGTTCTGAGGGTAAAACGAGGGCCGGCAATTGAGAAGGGAAAAACACATAAGGTATATATACAGTCATCAGGAGTGGTTTTGCCCAGGGAAATTAAAACCGGCTTTAAAGGGGATAAATATGTAGAAATACTTTCCGGAGTTGACCAGGGTGACCAGGTTATTATTTCAGTATATTCACCCCGGGGCCATCTGAAAAAAACAAAACTTTCGAAATAATAAAATCTGATTCAGAATGAAAATATTTTTTATTTTATTTCTGATTCTGGACTTTTTGGTTGGACTGAATGCAGTCTGGTCACAGGGTAGTGAAGATACTATCTTGCTTAGTTTAAGAAATGTAATTGATCTGGCTATACATCAATCTTCCTCAGTCAAATATGTTCAGAATCGAAATGTAAATTATTTTTGGAGATGGAAAAATTTCCAGGCCAGTTTTCGGCCTCAATTAACCCTAACAGGTGATTTGCCTGATTACCGGCATTCCACATCTCCGATAACCCAACCTGATGGCAGTATTGAGTTTAAGCAGATTTCCCAGTTGAATGCTTCAGCCAATCTAGCTCTTTCCCAGGTCATCCCATACACCGGAACTTCAATTTATGCTGCCACTTCCATGTACAGGGTTCAGGATTTCAACAAAAATACGATTGGATTTTCAGGAAATCCCTTTTACATTGGATTTGTGCAGCCAATTTTTGCCTATAATTACATGAAATGGGCGAAAAAAACTGAACCACTGGTTTATGAGGAGGCTGAAAAACAATTTGTTGAATCAATTGAAAGAATTTCTTTTTATGCAACTTCACGCTTTTTCAGATATCTAAGAATACAAACGGATTTTAATCTGGCAGAAAGTAACTTGAACAATGGCAAAGACAATCTGAAGATTGCAGAGGTGAAAAAGGAACTGGGTCAGATTTCAGAAAATGACTTTTCCAGAATAAAATTATCGGTATTAAATGCTCAGAAGGCATTGAATAAAGCAAGAATGAATCTGAAAAATGCAGATTTTGAACTCAAATCTTATATTGGTATGGATCAAAATATAAAAATCAGTCTCCTGATTCCGCTGGATATGACACTTTTTAACATTGATTCGAAGGAAGCCCTTATCATGGCCCTTAACAACCGGAAAGAAGCACCTGAATTTCAGCGACGACTTGTGGAAGCTGATCGCGATCTGGTTCAGGCAAAACGAAGCAGCGGTATGAGTGCAACGCTGCGTGGAAGTTATGGATTATCCAATACTGCTGATAATATCCCGGGAATATATGAATCGACAGAAAAACAGCGGTTGTTGCGATTGTCACTTGCTATACCGATTCTCGATTGGGGCAGGTCTGCTTCACGGATTAAACTGGCCGAATCACGGAGAGATCTGGTTCTGTATGATGTGGAACAGGACCGCTCAGATTTCGAAAGGGAAGTTGTGGTACAGGTCGAGCAATTCAACCTGTTGCAAGATCAGATTATAACATCGAAAGAAGCTGACCTGGTTGCAGAAAATGGTTATCAGATCTCTCTCAAGAAATTTCAGAATGGGGAGATTACCATCACTGACCTGAATATTTCATTGTCTGAAAGGGAATCAGCAAAACGGGACTATATTTATTCCATTGAAACTTATTGGGAATCTTTGTTAACACTTCGAATTCTGACACTTTATGATTTTGAAACAAGACAAAAAATTGAATACGTCAATCCCATGCTACAGGAATAAACATGAGTTTTTATTTTTTAAATTTGGAAGATTACAAACCTGTTTTCCATAGTAAATTTAATATAATGATTAAGAAAAAGTTATAAGATTTAATTTATTAATGCCATGCAACCAAGACCATATGTTCTGTGCGAAACAAATTGGAAAATCGTAAAAGAAACTGATTATCAGGTGGCTGTCCTTCCCTGGGGAGCCATTGAACCACATAACTTTCATCTTCCGTATGGAACAGATAATATTCAATCGGAATATATAGCCATTGAATCAGCCAGGAAAGCCTGGGCATTGGGAACCGGTATAATTGTTCTGCCAAATATTCCATATGGAGTGAATACAGGCCAGATTGATATTAAGCTTACGATCAATATGAATCCCGGAACCCAAAAACAAATTATTTGGGATATTTTAGATTCTTTGTCTGGTCATGGTATAAAAAAGATGGTAATTTTAAATGGTCATGGGGGAAATAACTTTAAACAGATTATCAGGGAGTTTAGTTCTCAATTCCCTGAAATGTTTATCGGTACTATAGATTGGTATCGAATGGTTGATAACAAAGAGTTTTTTGAAGATCCTGGAGATCATGCCGGGGAGATGGAAACGAGTAACATGCTTTATATTGCTAATGACCTGGTATTACCTTTATCTGAAGCCGGGGATGGTAAGGTCCGCAGTTTCAGTATTAAAGGTTTGCGTGATGGATGGGCCTGGACTCCGAGGAAGTGGACAAGGATAACTGATGATACCGGCGTTGGGGATCCCTCTGCTGCTGAAAAGGAAAAGGGCCGTA
>JAUWMO010000245.1 GCA_030613125.1 Bacteroidota bacterium
ACAACCTGCTCGTGAGCTCATCCTCACTTCGTTCGTCTTCGGTTCGCAGTCGGGATCCCCGCCTGGACCGGACGGGCAGGAGTTCGGCTTAATGATTTTATTGCGTCTTCGACTTTTAAAATCATAGTCTCACTGATTTAAAGTTCTGAACGTTAATTTAGCATAGAGCGTACTAATTGTAATATAGGGTTTATTATATCGATAAAATCAATGTGTTCATCGAAAAAACTTTGTAACCATGTCAAACAGCTATATTATTGTATTGTGAATCTTGTTGTTTTACAAAATCATAATAAAATGAAAAAGCTAAAGATTTCAATAGTATTGATGATCTTCCTGACTTTCGGAAGTTGTATACCTTCGCTTCACCCTCTTTATTTTGAAAAAGATTTAATAACCAATCAGAATATGATTGGAACATGGAAAGAAGATGGTTCTTTAAATACATGGGTTTTTTACCGGAATGATAACAAAAAGTCTTATACTCTCCGGTTTCTGGAAAAATCAAACAACAATATTGATGATGCCACTCCGGGTATTTTGGGTATTTTCGAAATAAATCTATTCAAATTAGGTGATGAAACTTTTCTGGATTTTTATCCCGGCGAGAATAAAATTATGGAGGAGGGCATTAATTTTCTGATGGCATTCCATTTGTTACCTGTTCATACCTTTGCAAAAATTGAAATATCAAAAGATACAATTTTAATATATCAATTTGATGTAACCCACCTTGAAGGACTGCTTGATGAAGGAAAAATCCGTATAAGACATGCAACACGGCGTAATGACCTGGTACTTACTGCAAAAACCGAAGAACTGCAGGAATTTTTCATAAAATATTCTAAGGAAGAAGATGTTTTTATGGATCCCATTGTATTGATTAAAAATAATTGATTCTGGAACAATGACGATATTGAGAAAAACTAATTTGAAAATTCTCCGGAGCCGGTTTTTTCAACAACTTATATTCTGGGGAATATCATTTGGGATATTGCTGCATCTATTTACAATAACAGATAGTTTCTCCAGACTTGATCTCATATATACGATACTTTTTCATATTGGTTTGTTAACCGGAGTATATCTGAATATTTTTTTGTTAATTCCGGTTTTTCTTAAACGGGAGAGGTATCTGTTATATGGGATAACGGTGGTAATGGATGTTTTTCTGGCCGCAGGTCTCAGTTTGTTTGTTTTTGAGTATTTATCAGATATATTGTTTCCAGGATATTATATTATTTCCGGATATAGTATTTTCGGTATGGCAAAGTTTCAATTGATATATATTGGACTGACAACTCTGCTTGAACTCTCTTTAGCATGGTTCAGACTGGCTGAATCAGAAAAAAAACTCATGCAGATCGAAAAGGAGAAAACTTCAGTTGAGCTTCAAGCTTTAAAATCGCAGGTCAATCCGCATTTCTTTTTCAACAGTTTAAATAATCTGTACTCTTTAACCTTGAACAAATCAGATGATGCTCCGGATATGATACTGAGACTTTCTTCACTTATGCGGTATATTTTATATGACGCATCAGATAAATTCGTGCCATTGCAAAAAGAAATTGATTGTATAAATGATTATCTTAAGATCCAAAATCTGAGGATTGATAAAGAGAGGACTAAGATCAGGTTTGAAGTAAAGGGAAAAATTAAAAAACAGGTAATTGCTCCATTAATATTCTTACCTTTTATCGAGAATAGTTACAAGCATGGTGCAAAAGGAAAAATAAACAATAGTTTCATTAAAATATTGCTGAGTGTTAATGAAAAGCAGATAAATTTTCTGATAATAAATAACAAAGGTGAAGCTGTTCAGGTTGAGAAAAAGAAAGATGGGGGCCTGGGTTTGGAGAATGTAAAAAAGAGACTGGATTTAATCTACCCTGGCCGGCATACAATTGATATAAATGACTCTTCCGGATTATTTGAGGTCGACCTGAAATTAAGGTGTTAGAAAATGGATAAAATTACAGTAAAAAGTAAGATACGTTGTATGATTGTTGAGGACGAACCTCTTTCTATAGAGATAATTGAGAAATATATCGGGAAGATCCCGGGACTTGATATAATAGCAACCTGTGATAATGCCCTGGATGCAATCAAAATTTTGAAGGAAAAAGAGGTAGATGTTGTATTTCTTGATATCAATATGCCATCTGTTTCAGGTCTTCAAATGGCCAGGTCTCTGGTTAATCCTCCATTAATAATATTCACCACAGCATACCCTGAATATGCTGTTGACGGTTTCGATCTGGATGCTACTGATTATTTGATAAAACCATTTTCATTTGAAAGGTTCCTCAAAGCGGTAGATAAAGTTTATTACCGGACAGGATCAAAAAGTGAAAAGGAATTCCTTGAAGCTGATTTTATAATGATCCGCGCCGATAAAAAGGACTATAAAGTAGATCTTTCGAATATTCTCTTCATTCAGTCGAAAGGAGATTATTTAAAGATTAAGACCCGTGATTTATCTTTAATAACATTAGACACCCTCACACATTTACTTCAAAAACTTCCAGATAATCAGTTTGTAAGGATACATAAATCGTATATCGCTTCTTTAGATAAGATAGATTATATTGAAGGGAACTATCTCCTTATCGGGGGTGACTCGCTTCCAATCGGGCAGGTTTATAAAGACCAGCTATTGAATCTTCTCATTTAATTTCAGAGACCCGTTTCACCAGGAAATTTCTTTTCCTAAAATAATCAGATTCATTACTCTTTTAGCAGCTTGCCTGAGGAGGGTATGACTTTTCATTAAAGCTGTTTCGAGTTTCATCGGCCGGTTTACTATTGGAACCACTACCTTAAATATATCCTTATATAACTCCGGAGTGTTTTCTTCCAGATTCCCGGTGAAAGCTAAGACCGGGATATTGTATTTCATTGCAATCTTAGCAACCCCGAAAGGAGTTTTCCCAAACCGGGTTTGTACGTCAATTTTCCCCTCTCCTGTAATCACGATATTCGCTTCTCTGATAGAATTTTCAAGTCCTGCAAATTCAGAAATTATTTCAAAACCAGGTTTCAGGCTAGCATTCAAAATAATCATCATACCAAAACCCAGTCCGCCTGCTGCTCCAGCACCTGGTAAGGATCGAATTTCTTTTTTCGTAATGCCTTCAATGATATTTGCAAAATGTTCCATACTTTTTTCGAGGATCTGAACAGTCTCAGAATCAGCTCCTTTTTGTGGACCATATGTAAAACTTGCTCCATTATTCCCAAGAAGAGGATTATCGACATCACTGGCAATAATAAACTCAACATTTGTTAATCGTTCATCCAGGCTATTTAAATCAATACTTTGTATCATTAAAAGGGAACCACCTCCTTCAGGCCTGATTTTCTTGCCAGTATGATCATAAAATTTAATACCAAGTGCTTGCATCATCCCGGCGCCTCCATCATTTGTAGCACTTCCTCCAATACCAATTATGATCCGTGTGCAACCCATATCCAATGCGGATCTGATTAGTTCCCCTGTACCGTAAGTGGATGTGATTAACGGATCTTTCTCTTTCTCCTCCAGCAATTCAATTCCTGAGGCTGCTGCCATTTCAATAACGGCAGTTTTATGGTCTTCCAGAATCCCGTAGAATGATTTAATTTTCCTCATCAGTGGATCATGCACGGTAGACCTGATGACTCTTCCACCGGTGGAATCAATCAGAGCATGCACTGTTCCTTCGCCTCCGTCAGCCAGAGGGATCATTTTTGTGGAAATTCCGGGATCTGCATCATGGATCCCCTTGCGAATATTTTCCGCAACCTCAAAGGCTGTCATACTTTATTTGAAGGAACCCGGGGCAATGACAATGTGCATTTGATCTTTTTTTATTTGTAAAGATAAAATTTTTAAAGAAAGCCTGGTTCACGTTAGGAGTTATCCCGAACCAGGAGGATTAAGATATTTAAGTAAAAAGTAAAAAGAAGCGGAATAAATATCATATTTTAAGACAGTCGCCGTATTTCGAAAGTGTGATTTCGGTTTTCGGAAGCAGATTTCGGTTAAGCTTTATCTTTTGTTATAAGGCATTTATAATTAGGCGGATTTATTAACAATGCAAAGTGAATAACTAAAAAAGCAAATTACATTCATGTTGAGTAAATTTGTAAAAAACACATTAGATGAAAATTATAAAATTATCAGATTATAAAAGTTCTGTTGCCAGAGATTTTATTTCTGAGATAGAACAAAAGAACTATGGTGCAATTTTGGCTGATCCACCATGGAGGTTTCAAAATAGGACTGGTAAAATGGCACCAGAACACAAAAGATTAAATAGGTATCAAACTTTATCACTAGAAGAAATCAAAGAAATACCTGTTCACTTAGCTGCCAACAATAACAGTCATCTTTATTTATGGGTGCCTAATGCACTTTTAAAAGAAGGGCTTGAAGTCATGGATGCTTGGGGATTTAAATATAAATCAAATCTTATTTGGCACAAAGTCAGAAAAGATGGAGGCCCTGATGGAAGAGGAGTAGGTTTTTATTTTAGAAATACAACTGAAATAATACTTTTTGGATTAAGAGGAAACTTAAGAACCTTGCAACCTGGGAGAAGACAAGTAAATATAATAAGAACCCAAAAGCAAGAACATTCTAGAAAACCGGATGAATTATATGATATTATTGAAAGTTGTAGTCCTGGCCCATTCCTAGAATTATTTGCAAGAGGAGCAAGAGATAATTGGAATGTTTTTGGTAACCAGGCAAATGAAAATTACAAACCGGAATGGGAAACTTATAAAAATAATAGCGCAAACAAAATGACAAATATTAAAGAAACAATATCCAACTAATGAAATTGGAACTGAAATACCTTCAAATATTGGGAGTATCGACATAGTTAGGCGAAGTAACAATAAATATGTATTTTACGAAATTAAAACGGCAAACACTACAAAATCAAACATCCGACAAGCACTTTCACAATTATTAGAATATGCTTACTGGAATAATATTAATGGCATTGAAGAGCTCATTGTTGTTGCTCCTACAGCCCCGACTTCAGAATCAAAAAAATATCTTGAATCATTGCGCAATAAATTTAACATTCCCATTTCCTATAAATATTACAATATCAAGACAAATACTTTACACCAGTGAAAATAAACGCCTTATAACAATTAGGCGGGAATAATGCGGTTTGGAGTGCTAAATTGAAAGTTAATGAATACAAATAAACATCGTAACGGTTTGAAAATGAAGTGCAGTTTAATCCCACACTAAACATAGCCAAACTGTTAATTGTACTTTTTAAATCCGCAGTCTACAATCCGCAGTCTCCAGTCCTAAATCCTCAATCCTCAATTGTCTCCCCCTCGCCCTTCGCCTTCCGCCCTGTGCCCTGCGCCTTCCATCCACAGTC